>JALFLX010000138.1 GCA_022774485.1 Bacilli bacterium | reverse complement strand
GGTTTAATCTCTATCTTTAAAGTCAACTCTGGTATTGTCAAACTCGGAGATACTCTTCACTGTCCGAATAACGGGGAAGATTATCGCATCAGTTCTCTCTTCAGCATCTGTGGCGAGAAGCTCACTCCTGTCACCGAAATTTCTGCAGGTGACATCGGTGCTTTCACGAAAATGGAGAACATCAAACTCTCTAACACCCTTTGCGCTCCCACAAGAATTGTCAAATTCAAACCGGTCAACTATCCGACCGCAACCTACTTAAGAGGCATTGTCCCTGCTACCAAGAATGACTCCGATAAGCTCTTCCCTGCGGTTGAAAAACTCCAGATGGAAGATCCGACCATCCTCTTTGAAAAGAATGCCATCACCAATCAGATCTTGATCGGTTCTCTCTCCTCCTCTCATCTCACCTACATCTTAGAAAAGATCAAAGATAACAAGATCAACTTCACCACCGAAAAGCCAAAGATTGTCTACAAAGAGACCATCACCGCCAAAGGGGAAAGCGAAGGTAGATACATCAAACAGTCCGGCGGTTCTGGCTACTACGGCGTTGTCAACATGTCCTTTGAACCGAGCGATAAGATTGAATTCGCATCCACTGTCTTCGGTGGACACATCGATAAGGGTTACTTCCCGGCTGTCGAAAAAGGCTTCATCGAGGCGTTAGAACACGGCGGATTAGTTGGCGCTCCTGTCATCAATGTCAAAGCGACCTTGATAGATGGTAAACAGCACACTGTTGACTCCAATGAAATGGCATTCAAGAACGCAGCCATCTTAGCGTTCCGTCAAGCCTACAAAGATTGCAAACCGATCTTGTTAGAGCCCTATGATAAAATGGTCGTCAATGTTCCTTCTGAATACCTCGGTGCAATCCTCTCTGATTTAGGAAAGAGAAGAGGAAAGATCATCTCCACCGAAGAGGGTGGTGATGACTCCTTCGATATCACTGCAATCGTTCCGGAAGCTGAGATTCAGGAATATGCAAACGAGCTCAAGTCCATCACCAAAGGAACTGGATTCTTCAATATTGAATTTGAAGATTACGAAAAAGTTCCTGATGTCTTAGCAGAGACTGTCATCAAAGAGTACAAAGCATAACTCAATTAAATTTCACTTCATCCCTTCTATTATCCTATCCATTCTCAATGGATAAATTCTCACTTTCTATTCCTGATTAAGAAAAAGTAAAAGCCCACGGTGAATTGTGGGCTTTTTCAATGCAATTTGTTTCAAATGTTGTAGGAGATATCATCTTATCTATGATATCGAATCAATCTCACAACACCTAAAATCGAACAGATAAAGGAAATCAACGCTTCTATCACAAAAGGCAAAAACAAGAAAATATAGGATTGTATTGTCTCATCTTTGATAAACCATGATGGGAAGAGGGTTGCAGACAGGATGATAAGAACAATCACACCGAGCTTAATTAAGAAACCAGGTGTTTCTTCTTTGATTGTTTTACGATCTGTCTCGATCCAATCAGACAAGACAAGATCATATTGATAGGAGATTTCCTGATACATATGAATAGAGTCATCAAAATTTGGAAAAATCAAATACAGCAAGCAGAGATGATGGATACTATAGACAAAAGGATCCGTGATTTTCCCGTTCATCGTCATGAAGAAGAGAATCAGCGTATATGCTAAGCAAGCAGACCAAAAAATATATGCGAACCTGATTGCAATATACTCTAGAATATAATTAGCAATTAGCATCGCACAAAGAACACCGATGATAATTAGAATAATTTGCCAAGGTGGAGTATCGCTGTTGATTTCACATGATGTCAGACACATTGTAGCGAAAAAAAGCGATGAGATTGATAAGGCTTTTTGCATTCTCTCTTTCATGATGGATTCTCCTGTAATGAATAGAATAGAACCGATCTAACACTTAGAAAATTTCTTGCTATCGATAATATTCTCTTAGAAGAGAATATCACAGCATTTAAAATTCAACAAGTGTTCAAATACTTGTTTTATATTATAATAAGTACTCTTCTACTCTAAACGCAGCATAAAAAATCATCAAAAAAAGAGAAATAAGTCTTTTAAATTCAGCATAATACGGATTTTCCGTTTTTCATTTTAAAGATGAGAATGTTAAACACAAAGTCAAAAAAAGGACCCGAAGGTCCTCGTTTATTCGTGGCAGCAGCAACTGTCGTTACAGCAATCTTCTTCGTGTTCATCACCGCAGCAGCACTCACCCTCGTGATGGTGATGTCCGCAGCAACAATCCTCTTCTTCGTGGTGATGATGTCCGCAGCAGCAATCCTCTTCTTCGTGGCAAGCGCAGTCTCCTAAGTCGATAGTGAGCTCATCTCCGTCCACTCCGAAGGTCGCTTCTTGTAAGCATTCTTCAACATCTTCAGCGATAGCGACTTTCAATCCATCCAATTCGATGAGACGAACGGCATCTTTACTATCTGCAATTCCGAGGTTAATCGAAAAGGAATGATCCTCTTCTTCCAATAAGTCGATGGCTAAGCAATCTGCTTCGTTTTCTTCTAACAGCTTCAACATCGCTTGTTTAAATTCTTCCGTAAATTTCATGGTGTTTCTCCTATGTCTCAATACTCTATCATGAATTGTTTGATTTTGCGAATAGAACGCATTATTTCTCTTCTTCTAAACGTGGTGTTCGATTGAAATACCGATCGATCAAATACCCTGCGACATAGAAGATATTGATGACAAAGGAAGAAATAGAAGAGACTAAGAGAGTCATATTCAACCGGACTGCGGAAAGGATGATACTCGCAATGATCACAACAAACATCACAATCGCATAAGGTCCAACAAATTTGCTCAGCAGATTCTTCTTTCCCATATATTTTGCAAGTCCGCCAAATCCGGCGAGAAGATGAATAATAGAGAAGAAAACCGATAATAAGACAAACACAGGAACTGGCATCGATGTGATCATCTCCTGTTTGACCAATGAGAATGTCAAGAAGAGGTTATAGCATGCCATACAGAGGAAAGCAGCAGAAGAGAAAAGCGTAAACCACTCACCCATTCGCTTTGCTTTAGAATCATCTTCCCAATGTCCGAAAATCTCAAGCGCATTTTCTTTCGCAAGCACATCTTCTGAATCCTGCTGGTAAAGAGCGATTGAAGCGACTCGATTTCTCACGCGGATTCCAAGCGCATCCTGTTCAGAATGAGTCAAGAAAAGCAAACTGACCGCCTCCCAGATGAAGACCCATGCGATGATATCGAGAATCTCAGAGAAAATTTCCCCTCTTGCTCCTTGAAACCATCCTGCTTCTGAGACAACACCCATCAACAAAAGGAACAGAATGCCTATGACAGTGAGAATGGTGGCTAAGAACCAATTCCCTCTCTTTTGTTTCTTGATGCCGTACTGGTTCATCTCTAGAGCATCATTGAACGTCTCCATAATCTGATGAGGTTCAAACCCTTCATAATCTTTGACATCAAATTCAAGTTCAATCTGATAACCGAGGGGTATTGTTGGGATGATACGGTTGATTTTCTCTAAGACCTCTGGATTGAGCTGAGGTCTTGTAGAAATTCCGACTTCTTCGCTGAGAAGGTCAGTCACTTTTTCATAGCGGAGAGTGACGGTGACAAGTTTCTTCTCTCGATCGATTGGATAATACTTTCCTAAGAGCTCAATCTGACGATCGATTTTTTCGTTGTTATTTCTCATATAAAACACCTCAATTCATTTTACCGAAGAAGAAAAAGCTTGAGAAGTCACATTCCCAAGCTTTTTGTAATCAATACGCTTTTGTAAGTAGGTCGTTGAGGTTCTTCAAGAATTCTTGCTTATCCTCAATCTCAAAGCCTTCTAACATCATTGCTTCATCATAGAGAACCGAAGCGATCTTCTTCACTTCTTCTTCATCCTGAACTTTGCTGATCTTCTCAAAGAGCGGATGGTTCGGATTCAAGTTCAAAACCTTTGTGGCTTTGACTTTACTCTCCGGCTCTTTTCTCGCTTCTGCCTGATTGTTCAACGTGTTCTCCATGTTGAGACTCAATCCGTTCTTAGAAGAGATAGATACTGGAGCATCTCCTAACTTTAGAGAGAAAGTGACTTCATCGACTTTTCCTTTAAGTGATGAGGTCATATCATCAACAAATCTCTTGTTATTATTGACCAAATCTTCAATTTGTTTCTTCTCGTCATCACTGAGACTATCCTTGTCTTCCTCGGTGATATTCTTGAAGCTGTGGGAAGCGTAGTCGCCTAAAACTTGGAGAGTAAACTCATCGATATTCTCACAGAGGAGCAAAACATCGATGCCCGCATCTTTGTAGTGCTTCATCTCCGGGAGCATCAGGATGCTCTCTTTAGTCTTTCCAGAAGCGTAGTAAATGTTCTTCTGATCTTCTTTTAATTTGTCTACATAATCTTTGAAGGAAATCTTCTTCTCCGAAAGAAGGCTATCGAAGACGAGAAGATCCTGTAAGTCATCCTTCTTTGCTCCGTAAGTGGAATAAATTCCGAACTTGAGAAAATCTCCGTAGACCTGGAAGAATTTGAGATACTTCTCATAGTCATTCTCTTTAAGTTCTTTGAGCTTCTCAACAATCTTCTTCTCGATATTTTTCGCCATCTTAGAGAGAAGCGGAGATTTCTGAAGCATCTCACGAGAGATGTTCAAAGACAAATCTTCCGAATCTACAAGTCCGCGAACAAATTTCAGATAATCAGGGACAAGATCTTTGTTCTTCTCACTGATAAAGATTCCTTTGGCGTAAAGAGCAAGTCCTTTCTCATAATCCTGAGAATAAAGGTTGTAAGGAGCGTGGCTCGGAATGAAAATCAATGCGCTGTACTCCAGTGTTCCCTCCGCTTTGATGTTCAGCGCAATCAAAGGATCCTCATAATCATCAAAACGAGATTTATAGAATTCATAAAGCTCCTCATCAGTCACATCTTTCTTGTTCTTTTTCCAAAGAGGAACCATCGAGTTCAAGGTCTTATCCTCAGTCACATCGTGAGTTTTTCCTTCAATCGGTTTTCCCTCTTCATCGAGATCATCCTCTTTATGAGTCTCGACCATCTTAATCGGATAACGGATAAAGTCAGAGTAACGTTTGACCAAATCTTCAATCGAGTAGTCTAAAAGATAAGCGCCGTATTTCTCTTCGTCAGTATCATCTTTCAAATAGACTCTGACAATCGTACCGCTGTCTGGAATAATGGACTCATCCTCGATATCTTCCACAGTGTATGATTCCACACCATCCGAAGCAAAGAGATGCGTCTTCCCTCCGTAAACTCTAGTGTAGACCTCAATCTTCTTAGCGACCATAAAGGCAGAGTAGAAGCCGACACCGAACTGGCCAATTAGATCGACATCCTCTTTCTTCTCTTTCATCTCTTCGTATTTCTTCAAGAACTCCTTGGTTCCCGAGCGAGCGATGGTACCTAAGTTCTTCTCAAGTTCTTCTTTGGTCATACCGATACCATTATCTTGAACCTGAAGATATCTCTGCTCTTGATTCTTATCGATGCGGATAAAATAATCCTTTATCGGAAGCTTTCCCTCCGACTGAATCGCAGTGAACTTATACTTATCGATCGCATCTGATGCGTTAGAGATCAACTCTCTTAAAAACACCTCTTTATTCGAATAAATCGAGTTGATCATCAACCCTAATAACTCTTTTGATTCCGCTTGAAACTTCTTTTCTTCTTTCATTGCAAGCACCTCCATGACAATATTATATTAGCAATTAAATGATTTGAGTGCTAATTTTTGTAATATTTATATTTATCCAACACAAATTACTTATATTGTTGCCTAAATAAAAGAGGTGAGAGTCTCTCACCTAATAAACACAAGATAAAATAACACTTATTTCAACAACATTGTCAGCAAATTACCCGTCCCGACCATTCTTCCAAACGAATCTCTTGTGACATTCATTCTCTTATCGTAAACCCCAAGCTGTCTTCCTCTTGCATCACGAAGAACAATAAGGCCACCCTGATCTTCCATTATTCCTAACATCCGGCCTTTCGCATCTCTAAACATCTGGTTCATCACTTTTCCCCCATGTATATTTTTTTGCTTTTTACTTCAACATGTAAATTAATTCCATACGATTTGGCTACATTAATGATTGTTAATTCACCACCGTTACTATTATTATATAGAAGTTTTTATGGTAAATCAGCAACCGTTGCGTCAAAAAATGATTTTATCCCTAACGGGTTTGATACTTTCCTTTCATACCTTTCTTTGATAGGAAGACGTTTTTTGATGTTAACATTCCTTAGTCGAGTGTTCTGAATTGACATATACCATGATACTTGCAATTTTCCAACTTAAATTCCTAATAAAATTGCAATTTTCCAACTTAAAATCCTACTAAAATTGCATTTTTCCAGCAAAAAAGGTGAGCGTTAATTGCTCACCCTATATTGGTTGTTGCTTGAGAATATCTCTTGCGTCTAACCGTAAGCCGAAGCATCCATTAATCAGATATATCTGAAGAACAGCTGCTCGACCACCATTCAGTTTGGTGGAGCTGACGAGGATCGAACTCGCGACCTCCTCGTTGCGAACGAGACGCTCTCCCAATTGAGCTACAGCCCCAGCGCACTAGATAATATCAAATTAGAATGAAATAATCAATGAAAATTGGCGCCTCTCATGTGAGAAGCGCCGGTTTTTCACGAATTATTTTTTCTTGGAAACGTCGATGATGATAATGTTCTTGTGTGTCACTTCAGAGACGAGAAGAAGAACGCCGTAGACAATTAAGAAGATACCTAAGATCAATCCTGCGAATCTCTGGAATCCGGGAATAAGCCAGAGACAGATGCCGACTGCGAAGGCGATGGCGCCGATCACCAGGATGGTGACATTTCTAGAGACAGCACTCTTATTTACAAAGCCCAGAATACTATCGAGGAGGAAGAGGATACCAGCGCACATCATGAGGATAGCGATAACAGACATCCAAGAGATTGTGACTCCGCCAGGAAGAGCAGGGATAAAGCAAACGCCAAGTCCGACAAGCATCGCTCCGCTGAGTCCAGAATCAGTCAAGAAGGCATTGGCACCCATGAAGGAGAGGATAATCATTCCTAAGCCACCCGCTAAGAGGGCTAAGGCGATGAACCAGTTCAACAAGGAGTCAGGGTTGATGACAGAACAGCACAACAAGACACCGATCACTAAGTAGATAATCGGCTTAATCAATTTTGCAACTTTCATACGAATAGGTCCTTTCATGTATATTTTACCACGAATGTTAAACACTGAATGATACAAAGACTATAGAAAAGATACATTTGTAATATTATTTTGTCGCTTTATTCGAAGGCATTTTCAATCTTCTCTGCGGAGAAACCAGAAGAAATCTATTCCTTATTATGTTAAAATAAAAAGATGAAACGGAGGAGAAAATGAAGCATTTTCGCAAGAAAAAGAGAATCCAAAACATCTTTTTTTCCGCGCTTTTGATTTCGTATGGAATCTTTTTGCTCTTGATTGTGATCACAAATGGAACAAGCTGGATCAATGAGGAACACGGAAAGGTTGTCTACCATAGCTCTTTGCTTAATGCGGATATTATCTTCGGCCTTATCACTCTCTTCTTATTGTTGATCTGGGGAGTCTACGCAATAATCAATCTCTTTAAAAAACCGAAAGAGGTCCAAGAGGAAACGAGTGAAAATTTAAAGCAAATCGAATGTGAAGTTACTAACATCGAAAGCGATGAATATTTATGCTACTTCTTACGTTCTCTCTTTCAAAACAAAAGAGATCTGCTCTTCTTCGGAGTTCACAGTATCTACTTTACTCTATACAGCTTGATCTTCTATTTTCAAAAGACAATGGAAAAAAGGATGAATTACTTCTATCCTATCTTCATTGCTTCCCTGATATTTTTCCTCTTCTTCTTACTCTATCTCTTTATTCTTCCCCTCAAAGAAAAAGCGGAAAAGAAAAAGAGAAACATCCTTTATGTATTCTCAGAAGATGATGTGCTGATAAAAGAAGCGGAGGAGACAAGAGTCCTGTTCTCTAATTTCAAAGACGCCTATGAGACAAAAAGAAGTTTTCTCTTTCTCTCCACAAATGGATTTGATCTCACCCTCAACAAAAATGCAATTCAAGATGAAAAACTAACGGAACTGCTCCAATATCAATGTGAGAGGATTCATAAGAATATCAACTAAAATGTTTTACCTTGTCAATGTCCTGATCGGAAGAGCAGTCAATGAGCTTGACCGATCTTTCTCTTATCGAACAGAAGATTCCACCATCCAAAAAGGAATGAGGGTTCTTGTCAGCTTCGGCGCCTCAAAAGAGACGGTCGGTTTTGTGATTGATACACCAAAACGCATCGAAGAGGATTTAGAATCCTATCAGAAAAAGACCAACATCAAGCTCTCTCCTATCAAAGCGGTGTTAGACGAGAAACCACTTTTAGATGATACGATGATTGAATTAGCCAAAGAGATCGCATCCTATTACAAAGCAAATCTGATCAAAGTCTTACAGTCGATGCTTCCACCAGCACTAAAGCCGAAAGATTCTTCTCTTCACAAAGGAAAACAAAGGACAATCTCCTTTGTCAAAACAAATCCAGAATACTCTCTACCATTATCAAAAAGAGAAAAAGAGCTTTATGATGACGTCTTAAAAGAAAAAAACGGTCTTCGAAAAAGCAGTATCACCAAGAAGAAAACCTTATCTGATCTATTGAATAAAGGCGCTTTGAAAATAGAAGAGGTCAGCGCAAGTTCACTCTCTGAAATCATCTGTCAGACCATGGTTCCTTATGATCTTACGATCGAGCAAGAACAAGTCTACCATTCTGTGATTGAAAAACAGGGTCCACTCTTCCTCTTGACCGGTGTGACAGGGTCTGGAAAGACAGAAGTCTACATCAGATTAGCCGAGTACTATCTGAAGCAAGGAAAAGGAGTGATTGTTCTCGTCCCTGAGATTGCTCTCTCCGACCAAATTGCCATCCAATTCACCAATCACTTCCAAGAGGCCGTCGCCATTCTTCATTCCTCTCTTTCCGACAGAAAGAAATACGAAGAATACCAGCGCATTTTAAACGGAGAAGCAAAGATTGTTCTCGGAACAAGGAGTGCGATTTTCGCTCCGGTGAATAATCTCAGTCTTATCATCATCGATGAGGAACACTCTTCCTCTTACAAACAGGATTCCTCGCCTTTCTACGATGCGATCAGAGTCAGTGAGATGCGTGTGAAAAGAGAAGGTTGCAAGCTTCTGTTAGGCTCTGCAACTCCACGTGTCCAAGAAAAAGCACAGGCGCAGAGAGGAAAATACACTGAGCTCTTCATGAACAAGAGAATCTCACCCAATCAAGAGAAAGAGATCTGCTTTGTCAACATGAACGACTCGAACAATCTCGATCCGAGAAAATCATCGCTTCTCTCTCTCCCCTTAATCAAAGCAGTGGAAGAGACACTTCAAAGAAAAGAGCAGGTGATGATTCTCATTAATAGAAGAGGATTCTCCCCAGTCTTCTTATGCAGAGAGTGCCAGCATGTCGCCCTCTGTCCAAACTGCGACATCCCGTTAAATTACCACAAGAGAGATGATACCCTCCGCTGTCACCACTGCGGATACCAGACCTCTTCTATCAGCTATACTTGTGCTTGTGGATCTCACACATTCCTTAAGCTCGGCTATGGAACAGAAAGAGCGTACGAAGAAATCTCACAGTTCTTTCCCTCAGCAAAAGTATTACGACTTGACTCTGATGTCTCCTCTAACCATGTTAGAAAAGAAATCTTAGAGTCCTTTGCAAGAGGAGAAGCGAATATTCTCATCGGCACTGAAATTATCGCCAAAGGCCTCGACTTTCCAAAAGTCACTTTAGCCTGTATTCTCGACGCAGATAGCTCCTTACGAATTCCAAGCTATCTCTCTGATGAGAGAACTTTCGATCTCATCTCTCAGTTTGTCGGAAGAGCAGGAAGACAAAAACTGAAAGGAAAAATCATCCTTCAAACCTATGTCCCTGAAAATCCTATCATCCAGATGGCAGCGAGACAGGATTATGATGCGTTCTATCAGTTTGAAATCGAACAGAGAAAACAGTATCAGTATCCGCCATACACCCATCTCACACGAATTCAGATCAAAGGAGTTGACTTAGAAGAAGTCATCAACGCCTCTGAAACCATCAAAAATTACCTGATGGTCAAGATCAAAGGGAAGAGATTTAACCTCTATGGGCCAATGACCCCTTATATCTCTCACATCAATGGGAGATATTATCGTCAAATCTTGTTAAAATATAAGTCGGAAGAGGAAGCAGATGAGATATTATCCTCGCTGAAGTCGCTTCTTCCGGAAATTAAAAAAGCGGAAGTCATCATCGATGTCGATCCGCAAGATAACGCATGAAAGGACAGCATATGATCACAGTTTCACTTTTAGGAATGGACTACTACCTCGCAATCGAGGCAACCACAAAGCTCCACAACGCTCTTTTATCCATCTACAGAATCAAAGATGAAGATCTCATCTTCTTCGCACCGGATTCTTTCTTGATTCACGATGGCATTGAACAGACCTCGTTCCGTCTCAACATCAAAGTCGAAGCTCCGATCGGATATGAAGACAAAGAAAGAGAAGTCAGAGACTTCCTCTTTAGCGCGATGAAAGAATACGCGATTCACATCCGCATCTTGTTCACCTACTTTGAGCCCGAACACGAATACCTCCAGATCGATGAGACTTATCCTGAATACATGACCGACAAGAACATGGTCAAGGCAGAAGAAGCTCATGATCACGAGCATGAAGAGGAAGTTGATGAATACAGCGAAGAATATGAAGAGCCCTATATGGGTGATATCATCAACGAGTTTGATGAATATATTCAAAAACATCCCGATGCCACCAATGAAGAGGTGTACGAAGCTCTTTCCGGTATCCGCGAGAGTGTGACAAGACGTCATCACGAGCATGGGGATGACGGACAAGAAGACTAAAGATTCCTGTAATCCAAAAAGAGAAGCTCGACTGATATGTACCTCTCTAGTTAGACACTAGGGAGGTACATATCACGACTTGAGCTTCTTTTTTTAGTGAGATATCAGTTTTGTATCACACATCCGGAGATGCGATTTTCCCCTCATCCTCCACTTCAAAAGAGAGATAAGAGAAGGAGAGAGAAAGGAAAGAATCCGCTTCATAAAGGTTGTTTCCTTCGTAAGATAAAGAGATTCTATTCTCATCAATTTCAGAAGAGAGCAGGGTGTAATTATCACACTCCTCTCCTTTGATGACAACATCTTTCACTCCGTGGAAAAGCACCGAGAAGAGATGCCCGTTTAAATTGGCACAACATCCATCCTCTTCCTCTTCTTCATGGTCGTGATGATGTTCTTCTTCGATATCATAGACAACAAAAAGGCGCAGGTTATCTCCAGAAAGGACATAACGGACAAGCTCGCATTCTTTTAAGCAAGAAGGAAACATCTCTTTCACTTCATCGATAGAATTCAAAGAGCCTTCTTTTATCGTTAATGTATCATCCATAAGAATCTTAAGAGAATCACTTCTCTTCTTTCTCTTTAACAACCACCGTTCTTCCATCCACAATCTCTTTGCGGACCGGTTTGGTTTCATCGCTTTTCTTAAAGAAGAAAACATAAACGAACAAAGCGAGAAGAAGAATGGTAAGAATCCAGAAAAGAGATAGGACAACAAGGTCTGTGTTGGTGGTGCTAAGCTCGACATTTCCTTCTAAATTCGAGCTAGAACCAAACAAGGTTTTCCCTTGAGCGATCACGACAGAAAATGAGATTGAGAAATACAAGCCTAAGAATACAGCGATTCCAAGACCGATCACAGAGAACCATTCGTTCTTTGTCTTTTTTAAAAATGCAGGTAAATTTTTGTTTTTCATAGAACTATTTTATCAAACTGAAAACCAATACGAAAGAAAAGGCTAGCATCCGCTAGCCTCTGTTTGCTTTTTAGAGTTCGGCGTTATGATAAACAGCCTGAACATCCTCGACTTCATCCATATCCTCGATGAGCTTCTCAAGTTTTGCTTTATCCTCATCGTTGACTTTGACAGTGTCACCAGTCGGGACATAGGTGACTTCACAAGTGGAGAAGTCATCTTCACCGACACCGAAGTCAGCCATAATGACTTCTCTGGCGTGGTCAAGATCAGCCGGATTGACCTGAACTAAGAAGGTGGTCTCATCCTGATCGACAGACTGGATGTCAACTTCATTCATGATAAGATCTTCTTCGATCTCATCTAAGGTCTTGTCAGAATCGAAGCTGATGAGACCCATGCGGACGAAGTTGAAGGCAGCAGAACCGCTGTTTCCAACCTTACCGCCGTGATGTGTGAAGCAAGCTCTGACAGCGGCGAAAGCTCTCTTCTCATTGTCAGTTAAGGTATCGACCATGATGGCGACTCCACCAGGGCCAAAGCCTTCATATCTACCGGCGACATAGGAAGAAGAATCCTTATCTTTCGCCTTGGCAATTGCACGGTCGATAACATCTTTAGTGACGTGCTGTGCTTTCCACTTTTCAATCGCAGAACGGAGCGCGAGGTTATCTTTCGGATCAGGGACACCGCTCTTCGCAGCGAGATAAATTTCCTTGCTGGCTCTGTTGTACAACGCGGACTTTGCGGCGTTGGTCTTGGCGATTGTCTTCGCTCTAACTTCATGTGCTCTACCCATAGCAGTGACCTCTTTTCTTTAATAATAAATATCTTTTCGCATAATAAAAGGGCGAAAAGTCTTCTACTATTATAGTGACACGCTTTTTTTCTATCAAGCTATGAATGCGATTTCTTGAGAAAAGTTTGACAGGCAAAGGAAACTTATTCGCTTCTAAGGGATTCAATCGGAGTGACTCTACTCGCTTTATGAGAAGGTAAGAAACTAGAAATCATCGAAATGACAACAGAGATGAAAATAATGATCAAAGCGTGGTAGAAGGTGAAGTTACAAATCCTTCCGACGCTGTAATAAGAGAATGATTTGTTGATCATATAATTGATTGGGAAAGCAAGAATGTAAGTGGAAAGACTTCCGATGATACCGGCTAATAGCCCGATGAATACCGACTCGATTTCAAAGAGGGAAAGGATATCAAACTTACGAGAGCCAAAGGATCTTAAGAGGCCGATTTCTTTCTTTCGCTCTAACACATTGACTGAGATAAGAAGCGCAGTCATCAAAGCAGAGACTGTGAGTGAAATCACAGCAAAGATGACTAGAATCATCGAGACAAGAGAGATCATATCTCCAACATCTTGAATCATATAATTCGCATCGCTTTGTGCGTATTCAATCGTTTCTCCAGTCTCTTTCTTTTTTTCATTATATTCGTCTAATCGTTTCAAAAGAGTATCTCTATTTTGAAGATCAGGCGGGAAGATCACCAAGCATTGTATGGTGGAATACGCGTTGACATAGGCTGCTAACGAGATGATTTCCTCATAAAGTTTATCGTAATCAGTCAAGAATTCTGTCTTCATTCTTCGGATAAGATTATCGATTGTCTCTTCATCAGAGAAGTCGATGTTTTTCATCGAATCTTTGACAAGTTCAGAACCTAAGGCCATCGCCTGAGAGAAAAAATATGAGAAACCGAGATACAAATAACGGGAGGAGAGATAAGGATAATAAACAAAGTAACGTTGAAGAATATCGTTGATAGAGCTGGTGGGAAGAACTGAGCTCTCTGAATTTTGATATGCTTCTAAAAGGGTTGTGATCTCATCGATAAAGGTGTTGACACTATCCCCTTCACTAGGAGAGAAGACAATGTTCCCTTGGATGGTGTTTGTCACTTGCGAACTCCGATTCGCTTTCATCAATTTATCCTGAAACGTGGAAGTGTAGCAAAGAGATGGGGAGAGGATTGAAAAGGTCGAGGTGCTCTTCGCTCTGACAATACCGCTGATTTTTAAGGAGATGCCGTTGTTCTTGTAGAAGTCCTCATCAAGCTCTCGCTTCTCATAAGTAGTAATGGTTCTTTTTCTTCCTAATCCATCGTTGACTTTCTCTTCAGAAGGATTGATATAGATATCATCGTTATAGAAAATCTTGTATTCCTTATCGATGACATCTTCAAAAGAAATTGGCCTGACTTTAGTCTTCAAGGAGATATCTTTGACATCTTCTTGTGAGTCACTTGCAGAATAGAAGCCGAGCGCTTGTAAGATTTTAAAGGAGACTGCGTTGTATTTATCAACCACTAAGACAAGCTCATTTTCATTCTGAGGAAGAGAGCCGGCGATGACATCATAAGAATCAAAGTCTCCATATAAAACATGAAAGATGTTGTATGGAAGCCCTGCGGAGTAAGCGTAATAGTTGTAATTTGTCTTCGTAGTAGAAAGCATAGAAAGTTTAGATGGTTCTTCTCCATCAAGGGAGGCAGGGACTCTGGTGGAGAGATTGAAACCATAGCTGTTTCCATAGCTGGTGATGTATTCTCGAATCACACCCTCTTTTACAAGAGAATCAAGGTAACTCATATACTGAGGAGTGATGTTGTTGAATTTATAGGCAGTTTCACTCGAGCTTTCCACCGATGGGTAAATTTCTTGCTTCTCCGGATACTCGATTGAATTGTTGATGCTCTCGAAGGCTTCGGAGGAACTTGTTGAAGTATACGGAGTGACTACCACAGGGAGCGATGTCGCTGTCGCTTTTGAGATTTTCGTGGAATAAAGATCAAAGCCGTGGTTGATTGCAAGCAAAAAAGCGATGCCTATCATACCAAATGAGTTTGCGATTCCAGTTAATACAGTCTTTCCTTTTCTTGACCACATATTCCGGAATGCGAGTTTCATCTTCATGCCAAAGGACAGTTTCGATTTCCTCAGCTTCTGTTCTTGAGAGGATAATTCATCAGTTTCACGGCAAAGAATATCTTCGGTGACTTGACCATCTTTCATCCGGATAATTCGATCCGAGTACTTAAGTGCAAGCTCTTCATTGTGAGTGACAAAGAGGACAAGCTTTGTCTTTGACACTTCTTGAATGAGCTCCATGATCTCTCTAGCGGAGGTGCTATCTAAAGCACCAGTCGGCTCATCGCAAAGAAGATAGAGCGGATCTGTGACAAGGGCTCTTGCGATTGCGACTCTCTGCTGCTGTCCACCGGAAAGCTGATTCACTTTCTTTTTTGCTAAAAACTCTGCGTGAACTTTTTTGAGCGCATCTAAAGCTTTCTCATCACATTCTTTTTCTGTGTAATCACGAACAGAGAGTGCGATTTTGACATTTTCTAACACATTGAGCTGAGGGATGAGATAACAGTTTTGAAAGATGAAACCAATCGAATTGTTGCGGTATGAATCCAGTTCTTTTTCACTGAGAGAAGAGAGCGCTCTCCCCTCAGAGATGACATCTCCTTCGCTCGCTTTATCTAATCCGCCAATGATATTTAAGAGAGTAGTCTTTCCACATCCAGAAGGACCTAAAATCGAGACGAATTGAACTTTATCGAATGATAAATCAATCCCTTTCAACGCGTAAAAGGGTTCTTGTGAGACAAGGTATTTCTTTTTGAGGGATTCGAGTTTTAACATGAATACTGCTCCATTCTCCTGTTGAGTTCATCAAGGGAAATCTCATTCACTCTCGCGATCTTGAGCATCTTCATAAAGAGGAGATGATTGTTGTCTTCTAAATCAAAAGTTCTCTGCAAGATATCTTTGATATGCGAAGTTAAGAGAGGAATATCTAACAATCCTACCTCAGAGAAGAAGCGAGAAGCTTTGTTAAAATAGCAGGATGGAATCTTGCTCTTCAATCTAAAACTCTCTAAGAATTCAAATGTCTTCTCCGGTGTCTCACAGGAAAGATAGACTTCTTTTTGAAAGTCTTCTACGGTCTTAAATAGAGAGAGATAACGAGCGATAGAGAGTGTTGATTTCATAAGCTTTTTATATGGTGAAACAGAAGTTGGCTTTATCTGTTCAAGAAGAGAATCCAGTTGTCTTTTATAACTACCGGATTTAACAATCGATTTTGGATCATAATTTTTAAAGAAAGAGAAATATTCTTTTCTTCTCTCAAAATAAGAAAGTTCAGAAAGGACAGGTTCTCCTAAATCGATCTTAAGAAAAGTCTCAACAAGAAAAGAGAGAGATAACTTCTCTTTCTTTTTCTTTTGATAAGATGTGTGCTCTAATAAACGAGCATAGAACTCTTTCTCATTCATGTTGGTGTTCCACCTGTGTTAAAAAATCAGCGACTGTTTTCTGATACTTCTCATTCTCTTCGTAATAGCTCATGTGTCTGCTCTTTTGGAATAAAACCCACTTTTTCTCGCAGGTGAGAGCATCATACATCACTTTATTTTGAAGTGGAGTAGACTCGTCATTCACACCGGATAGGAGCAGTGTCGGACAGGTGATATTAGAAAGAAAAGATGTGACATCATAATCCTTCAGTGTTCCAGTAGGAGAAAATTCACAAGGTCCCCAAGCTGTCTCATAGCTTTCTTTACCGAAGACTTTCTTTCGATGAAGACACTCTGGTCCTTCTTTGCCAGGATCAGAGAAGACAAATTTCTCGCTGTAATGCTTCACGGCGAGTTGGAATTCTAAAGAAGAATATGATTCCATGGCTTCACAAGTCACGATGGTCTGACGTTCAAAGTCAGGTAAAAGGTTAACAAGTCTATGTGTCTCTTCTCGCCAAAGGGAAGAGGAAGAAAGAGTAGAAGAGAGAATAATCGAAGCGATTCCTTTTGGTTTTCTCTCCACAAGATACGAGAGAAGCAACATTCCGCCAAAGGAGTGTCCAAGAAGATGAACCTTCTCCAACTTCAGTTTTTCTCTCAAATTGATAAGTTCATCAATCCAAGTATCCATCGTCCATAAATCAGGATGAGAGGCACAGAGAGAAGACTCTCCACACCCGAGCTGATCATACATGATCAAAGGTCTATCGCTCTCATAAGCGAGGGAATCTAACACTTCAAAAGAGTTATGTGTCGAGCCAGGTCCACCATGTAAAAGGAGAAGGGGAATATTCTTCCCCTCCGGATTCACAATGCGATAGTAGGTCTGATAACCCTGAAATGAAACTTTTCCCTCTTGTATCATCATTTTTCTTTCTTTTTCTTATTGATATCGACTGCTAAGAGCACGATGAAGACAATCAAACTGACAGAGAGAAGAGAAATCACGCTGATAAGAGTGATCGTGAAGCCTAAATTAACAGAATCAACCAAGTCATTTTTCTCGTCTTCATAGTCATAATCTAACGCAGTGAACGACAAGTCGATCTTGTTCTCCTCAACAGTTTCTTCAAAGACAACATAAAGAGAACCGCCAGGATAAGAGACACTGTTTTGATAATCTAAGGATGGATAGAATCTTCCTCTGACACCGGCACATGAGATTGAGCACTGAAGCTTGTCGATTTCAATTCCCTCAATCTCTTCCACTTGATATTCGATGCGGTAGAGATAATCTCCATTTTCTTCTGCTCCGAGAGAATACGCTTCTTTTCTCTTGATTTGAATCTTTCCGTTATCGGTAGAATAAACCACAGCGTTCTTGGCGATTTGAACATCACCGACATATTCGATGTTCACAAGAGAATACGTATGAAGACGGGAGAAAGAATAAGAACCATATGTGTAAAAATCGTCATCAAATCTTCTCGTTGACTGAGGGAGGAAATAATCTCCATAGAAAGGAATTGTGACTTCCACTTTCTCATCGTTGACAATATTCGAATTCTCATCTTGAATATCGAACTGGAAAGAGAATTCCTTCACAACATAATCGGAAGTGTTCTTCACTTCAATGTAATATTGGATTGAGGAAGAGGGAGAGGATGCTCTCTTTTTCAAGTCATTTGACAGGTTGATAGAGTTCGCACTTTCTACTGTAGAGCTTTTGTCAATCTGGTCTTCAACATCATTTTTCACAGAGATGACTTTTGCATCTATTGTCTGAAAAAGACCATCCGGTTTGACAGTAGTCGTACAAGAAAACAGCATGCAAAGGGATAAAGAGAGTGTTCCAAATAATTTTTTGTTCATTGAAATCCTCCTTTCTCAATGACGCCTGATCGTATCGAGACGATCAATGACATTCAAATTATGTTTTTTCGCAAACTGAACACCTAAATAATTCACACTTTCCATCGAAAGTTGATCCGGTTTATGAGCATCCGCTCCGAAGATACACTTCGCTCCATATTTTCCGACAAGCTCAAAGAATTCATCGGTCGGATAACGGAGTCTTCTTTTCGATAAGAACTGTTTCTCACCCATGCGGATTCCGCTGAGGTTGATTTCAAGTGGAACATCGTAAGCCATACAAGCTTCGATTAAGCTCTTAGAGACTTTCTTACAGTCAGAGTCGAAATTCTCAATGCTCATCATGAAGTAATCCGGATGAGCGAAGATCTGAAACATGCCGCTTTGAATCGCTTCTAGTGCTAAGTCACGATAGAGATAAAGCTGGCTGACGCTAGTGATGTTTCCAAACTTGCAGATAAGCTCATGAGAGTCATCCATCGCGGAGTGATTTCCTAAGATGAGATAGTCGATTACACCGTTTCCGATGAGTTCTTTATAAAACGGGAAATACGGACGGAATGCTTCTGCTTCAAATCCTAAATAAATCTGAATCTGTTCGCTGTAGCGATCGCTGAGGTCTCGAATCGAGGAGCAGTAATCTTCAAACAGGGAAAAATCACCTCTCACATAAGGTTCGACAAAGCCAGGGAGCATGATGTGATCAGAAAAGCCTAAATCAGAAAAACCTTGTCCAATCGCTTCCTGGACATATTCTTCATCTTCGCCTGTGGCGTGGCCGCAGCGTTTGGTGTGAGTGTGATAATTCGCAGTAAACATATTCTTTCCTCGACAATATTTTAATCGAAAAGAGGCGCAAAAGAAACGAACGGAAAAAATAGTGTTACAAAATGAGCAAATAAATACTATTTCAACGCCTTATCTTCTTTCGAATTTCTCGTCACTTTCTTCCATCCAGCATCAGTGACAATGCCAAGTGTGATTGCTACCGCGTAGAAAATCATGAACAACGGGGATAAAAGAATCCCTTTATAATAACCCTTTAAGGAAGTCAAACCGAGTTTCTTCTTGCTGCGGTAGACAGCGACAAATGTCTGAAGCGGATAAATGATCAAGAAAGAACCTAACACGACAAGAATCATCGGAAGCAAGGTGTGAAGCAAAAGATTGATAGAAGCTTGTGCAGTGAGCAAGGTTCCATCTAAAGCATAGATGCTTCCTAACCACTCTGGTCCAAAGATGTTCACCAAATGAGAAATCGCATAGAAGATATAGTAAAGCGGGAACCATACACAACAAAGAAGCGCGACTGGAATGATGAGAAGCTGTACAAACAAATCGATGTTTGACCATCTTCCTGAAACAAAGAAGTGACCGAAAAGCGGGAATCCTTTCTTCCAAAAGACCCGGCTCAATCCATTTCCCATTCTCGAGATTCGAGAATAGGTATCCTTCATCGTAGATGGTTGATCCTCATAGACAACAGCATCGCAAACATAGTGAACTCTCTTTTTCTCTAAAAGACGATTGCAGGTAAATTCCGCATCTTCACTCTGAGAGAAACTATCCCATCCGTGGATACTCTCTAACACCTGGAAACTGACCATCATACCAGCTCCGGTGAGCATCGAGTCGAGGTGGAAGAATTCTCTGAAGTTGCTAGCGATGAACGAATCACGCATGTAATAAGTCGCTGAGACAACACTCCATGCATTTTGAGTCGGATTTTTACTAGCTTCATAAGGACGGGCAATCTCAACGCCAGAGCAGAAAGCATCGTTCATTCTTTGAAAGAAATCGGCTTTAAGATGATTATCAGCATCAATGCGGATTAAAAAGTCATATTTCTTCTCCGATTTTAATAGATAATCAATTCCATAAGCCAAAGGATAAGCCACCTTGTGGTGCTTTGGATCATCATCTTGATGCTCTAAAACAATCGCACCGGCCGCTCTCGCTTTTTCTGCAGTTTTATCAGTGCAGTTATCCGCGATGACATAGATGTCATATAACTCTTTCGGATAATCCTGATGCTCTAAGATATTCTTGACAGTATCTCCGATGACACTCTCCTCATTTCTCGCACAGATGATGAGAGCGATTTTTGAAAGCTTCTCCGACTTCTTAAAATGTTTCTCCGGAAGCCAACAGAAAAGAATCATCACCACTTGAAATAGTAAAGAGATGGTACAGATACCGATTATGATGTAGTTAATGACTTCTAAAATCTGATAAATCAATTGCATATGATGCCTCTTTGTTGAAACTTTATCAAATCTTAAGGCTTTTGTAAACAGCACGGAAATGAGATGAAATAAATTAGAATAGATGTAACATGTTCATACCACGATGAAGATTGAAAAGTGAGATTATTTGTTCATCTTTATTATCGTTTAATGCTAAAATAAATTAGATAGAAAAGAGGATTTCTTATGAACGATTATCAACGTTGGTTAGACGAAGCGAAGGATCCTGTCATTCATCAGGAACTTGTCGAGATGACTCCGGAACAGATAGAAGCTGCATTTTACAAAGATTTAGAATTTGGAACTGGTGGTTTAAGAGGTATTTTAGGTGCAGGTTCTGCCTGTCTTAACATTTACACTGTCGGAAAAATCTCTCAGGGTATCAGCAACTTCCTCAACAGAAAAGAAGGAAAGAAAACCATCGCAATCTCTTACGACTCCCGCATCAACTCCACTTTATTCGCAAAGACTGCTGCTAGCGTTTATGCGGCTAATGGCATCCATGTTTATTTATACAAAGAGCTTATGCCCACTCCGCTCTTAAGCTATGCGGTCAGATATTTCAAAGCAGATGCTGGTGTCATGGTCACCGCAAGCCACAACCCCAAACAATACAACGGCTACAAAGTCTACGATGAGAAAGGTTGCCAGCTCACCGATGATGCAGCAAATGAAATCAGCGCTCTCATCGAAGCGCTCGATATCTTCAAAGATGTCAAAAGCGATGACTTCGATAAGCTCATGAATGAGGGTATGATCGAATACATCAAAGATGACTGCTTAGAGACCTACCTTCAGTACATTGACACCAAGAGAATCCCCTCTATCAAAAATCGTGACTTATCGATTGTCTACACTCCGCTCAACGGAACTGGTTTAGTCCCAGTCACCAAAGCGTTAAAGAGATTCGGTTTTGATTCTGTCGCTGTTGTCAAAGAGCAAGAGTTCCCGGATGGAAACTTCACCACTTGCCCGAAGCCAAACCCTGAACTCAAAGAGTCTTTAGCATTAGGTGTCAAACTTTTAGAGGAAAAACACGCTGATATTCTCATCGCCACCGATCCTGATTGCGATCGCTGCGGAACTGCTGTCATTCACAATGGTGAAACTGTTTTGATCAACGGAAATGAGATGGGTATTCTCTTAGTCGACTTCTTGCTCAGAAACAAGAAGATTCCAGAAGAATCCATTGTCGTTAAGACCATTGTCTCCACTGACTTAATCTTCCCGATTGCCAAAGCTAACGGCTTAAAGGTTGTTGAAGTTCTCACCGGTTTCAAATACATCGGCGACCAGATCGCTAGATTAGAGAACATCGGGCATCCTGAAAGATACTTCTTCGGCTTCGAAGAAAGCTATGGTTACCTCTCTGGAACCGAAGTCAGAGATAAAGATGCAGTCGATGCTGTCATCTTGATCGCTCAGATGGCTCAGGATCTCAAAGATCAAGGAAAAGATCCTGTCGATCGTCTTCAGGAGATTTATGCGAAATACGGCTATGCGAAGACCGCTCTCGACAACTTCGAATTTGAAGGTCCTAGCGGAGTCAAGATCATGCAGGGCATCAT
>JALFLX010000116.1 GCA_022774485.1 Bacilli bacterium | reverse complement strand
AAAAATCGATTGAATTTCTTTTATTTTTTGCACAAATAAACACGATTATTTTTGAAGATTTCTCACATTATGACATGAACACCGAATTTCTGCATTATACACCTCTTTGACCTCGGCCGTCATCAATTTGTAAAGATCAGCATTGCAAAGGAACTCGTTGACAAATGACACAAGTGAGCTACCGACCTTGAGAAGCCACTGTCCTCTGCCAAGAGTAAATTCACTAAAGATGTAGCGTATCGGAAAGAAAAACTAGAATGACAGCTTCTATTTCATAAAGATTGGATTTCAGCCAAAAAGTTGAAAAAATTAGACACTGAAAAGCCAAATTTAGACATTGACTTTCCTGAAAACATAAAGCTGAACGAGGTTGTACTTATGTACTGAACCCCTCTTGTTGGACTAAGGAGAAGGTCAAGGATGAATGAAGTGACATGTCACTTCATTCATCGGCCGCTCCGAAGCCATAGGAGGGGTTCAGTACAAATCGGACTTTTTGTGTTTTCGTATATTTTTTATCACCAGAGAAATGAGGTAGAAGAAAAGGCGCACAAAGCGCCTTTTCATTAACGGTTTTCTCTGAAGTAAGAGAGGCCTAAGGATTGCGGAGGTTGATTCTCTTTCTTTTTCTTTAAGGAGTTGATGACTAAGATGATGATTGTGACAACATAGGGGAGTGTCTGAATCAGATCATTTAATCCGGTGAAGTTGTACTTCCCTAACATAGAAGGGATGAAGTTAAAGGCCCAGAAGCAGAACGCGAAGAGGGGAGCAGCCCAGAGAAGAGAAAGTGGCTTCCAGGTGGCGAAGATGACAAGGGCGACTGCTAACCAGCCGATCGATTCGATGTTGTTGTTGGTAGCCCAGAGTCCGCCGTTGAAATCTAAGACGTACATCATGCCGCCAAAGCCTGCGAAACCGCAGCCGATGATGGTGGCGATGTATTTGTATTTGGTGACATTGATACCGGCAGAATCTGCAGTGGCGGGGTTCTCACCGACTGCTCTTAAATTCAATCCAGTTCTAGTCTTAAACAAGAAGATAGAAGCTAAGATACATAAGAGGATGGTGACATAAACCATCATTCCCTGATTGAAGAAGATTTCACCGACGTAGGGGATATCTTTTAAGACAGGGATACCGGCGTTAAAGAGGCTTCCAGCAAAGGAGAGTTTATAAGAAGTGAGCTTGAAGGCAGAGGAGAGGAATTTTCCAAAGCCGACACCGAAGGTAGAAATGGCTAAGCCCATGACATTCTGGTTGCACTGGAAGGTGACACAGATGAGGGAATAAATGGCGCCAAAGAGAGCACCGACTGCAAAGGAGACAAGGACTGCGATCAGGATAACAACAAGAGCGGAGGGGTTCTCATTTCCTTTTTCGTAATACATACAGCAAATGTAGGAGCAGATTGCGGAGAAATACATGATGCCAGGGACACCTAAGTTGAGATGACCTACTTTTTCTGTGAGGAGTTCGCCTAAGCTAGCAATCGCTAAGATAGAACCGAAACCGATTGCCATCGAAAGCCAAGAGATGATTAAGTCGATGTTCATAAAGCACCTCCTTCTAAATCAAGACCTTTGGTCAGTGTTCTGACAAGCTTCTTGCTGTTTGGCTTCACTTGGAAGCGATAGCGGACAAAGAATGTGACAAGAAGCAAGGCGATGATGACTAAGAAGATCAAGAATTCTGTGGAATATTCGTTGAGCGCAGGAGCGTAGGAGACATTGGAGAGGTTTCTTGCACCTTTCTGTAAGAAGATGATTAAGAAGGAGTAGATGACCATGATGAAGGGGTTGAAGTTACTCAACCAGCAGACAATAACAGCGGTGAATCCATATCCGCCAGAGGTAGAGCCAGAGATGGTGTGATCAAAGCAAGAGACATAGAAGAAACCGATCAAACCGCAGATGGCACCGCTTAAGAAGAGTGTTCTTCTCATGACGTGACCGACATTGATGCCGGTGTATCTAGCGGTGGAGATAGAGTCACCGACTACGGTGAGCTCATATCCGTGCTTGAAGTATTTGAGATAGAAATGCATCAAAATCATCAAGAAGATCACAACGACCATCGGGATTAAGACCTGTTGGTTCATATAAGTTTTGGTGAACGTGTCGATGGTCTTGTTTCCGGTGACAAAGGAAAGCCATCCCGCTTCGGTGTTGGGATTGATGGTTCCTAAGCTGGATTTGCTTCCTCTCCAGACATCGGTGAAATACGTGACAACAAAGACGGCGATATAGTTCATCATCAAGGTGAACAAAGTCTCATTGGTATTCCATTTGGATTTGAAGAAAGCGGGGATGTAAGCAAAGAGGGCACCGCCGGTGATAGCGGCAAAAAGCTCAATTACCACCAGTAAGGCATTTGGCACTTTTCCAGCGAGCTTAATCATGCACATAGAAGCCATCAGGGCACCCATCAGGACTTGACCCTGTGCGCCGATATTCCAGAAGCGCATTTTGTAAGCGGGGACTAAAGCGAGTCCGATTCCTAACAAGAGGACCAACTCTTTGAGCATGGACCAGATTTTGATCTTGTTCTCAAAGCTTCCTAAAACAATGTAACCTAAGGCAGGAAACGGATTCTTGCCAGAGACAATCCACAAGAAGAGAACGGAAAGAACAAGAGCACCGAGAAGTGTTCCGACATAACTGAAGAATTTGGTCTTCCAGGTGACATGGTTTCGTTTGACGATGCGGATCAAGGGTCCTTTTTTAGTCATGTCTCTCTTCCTCCTTCTCATAGCGAGCCATCATTCTGCCGATGGTCTTTTTGTTAGAGGTTCTCGCATCGACAATGCCAGAGACCTTGCCATCGCATAAGACCACGATTCTGTCACAGAGGGCTAACAGGACATCCAAGTCCTCACCGACATAGACAACAGCTGCTTCTTTCTTCTTCTGTTCATTTAAGATGTTGTAGATGAGATAAGAAGTGTTGATATCTAGCCCGCGGGTCGCATAGGCAGTCAAGAGCAGTTTTGGAGAGGATGCGATTTCTCTTCCGACTAAGACTTTCTGGACATTGCCGCCAGAAAGGGTTCTGACTGGAGTCTCAAGGCTAGGAGTGACAACATCGTACTCTTCCTTGATCTCCTCTGCGATCTTATGGGGTTTCTTCAATTCAAGATAGATTGATTTCCCATCTTCATAGCTTCTGAGAAGCACATTGCCAGTCATACCCATATCGCCGACTAAACCCATGCCGAGTCTGTCTTCTGGGACAAAGGCGAGACGGATTCCAATCTTCTTGATTTTCTTCGGAGTCATGCCGATCAGCTGTTGGGTCTTCTCGCCGTTTGAATAGAGAAGGCTAGAGCCTTTCTCACAGGGCTGAAGCCCTGAGATTGCCTCTAACAACGCTTTCTGCGCAGTGGAACCGATACCGGCAATACCTAAAATCTCTCCGGTATAGCAGTCAAAGGACACATCATCAAGGGTCTTGACATGCTCTTGGTTATAGGTGGTCAAGTGAGAGATTGAGAGACGGACTTTTCTTCTGGTCGGTTCATCTCTTTGAATCTTCAAACTCACATGTTCTCCGACCATCATGTCGGTCAAGATTTCTTCATTCGCCTCTTTGGTGTCGATGCAGCCGATCATCTCACCTTTTCGTAAAATCGCGACTCTATCAGAAAGCTCTAAGACTTCGTTGAGCTTGTGAGTGATGATGATGATGGCTTTGCCATCCTCTTTCATCTTTCTCAAGATATCAAACAGTCTTTCTGTCTCCTGCGGAGTTAAGACCGCAGTTGGCTCATCTAAAATAAGAGTGTCCACATTGCGGTAGAGAAGCTTGATAATCTCGACTGTCTGCTTCTCAGAGACAGACATTTCATAAATTTTCTTTTTTAAGTCAAGCTGGAATCCATAACGATCCACAATCGCTTTGATGGCTTTCTCTGTCTTTTTCTTATTTAAAAAGAAAGAGCCATCGAGACCTAAGATGATATTTTGAAGCGCGGTGAATGTGTCAATCAGCTTGAAGTGCTGATGGACCATACCGATACCGAGAGCAAAAGAATCTTTCGGGGAGGTGATTGTCACCTTTTTGCCATCAACTAGGATATATCCCTCATCCGGGAAATAGATGCCAGCGAGCATGTTCATCAGCGTTGTCTTACCAGATCCGTTTTCGCCCAAGAGAGACAAAATCTCTCCCCCGTGAAAGGAAAGAGAGACATCCTTGTTGGCGTAGACAGGACCGAAGCGTTTTCCGATGTGTTTTAATTCGATTGATTGCGCCATATTCACTCCTTCATAAAATGCAAAGAGGAGGGCGCAGCAAATGCGCCCTCCCACTTATCATTCAAAGCAGAAAATCAGATTAGTTGAGCCAGGTGATTCCGTCGATCTTCAAGCTGAAGTACGGAGCGGAACGGATGACACTCTCTTCGACATAGCTGACATCGCCAGCAGTCTTGACAGTCTCTTTTTGCTCACCCTGGTAGACAACAGTCGGAGGGGTGGTGGTGAAATCAAGATAGGAGAAGTCAACAACGTTAGAAGTGACTTTCTCGCCTTCGACAGTGAACTTAGAAGTGTCAAAGACATGGAAAGTGCCAGCCTTTAAAGCATCTTCAACTTCCTTGACTTTTTCAGCAGTTCCCGCAGCGCAGGACTTTCCTAATTCAGTGATTCCGACAGCGCCATCAGAATAGCCTCTGGACCAGTCGACATCGATATCTTTGCCTTCCATTGCAGATTTCAAAGCATATTCATAATAGACTTCCCAGTTGTTAGTCGCGCTAGTTAAGGCAGCGTTCGGAGCGACAGAGAGCATGTCGACATTGTAGCCGACAGAGTAGCACTGCTTGCCAGCAGCGAGCATAGACTCACATTTGCTCGGAGCACCGCTAGAGTCAGCGTGCTGACCGATGATGACACAACCTCTATTGATTAAAGTCTCAGCAGCGGCAGCTTCTTTGTCGATATCAAACCAAGAGGAGGTGAACTGAACTTCCATCATGACATTAGGAACGATGGACTGGACACCGAGGAAGAAGGCAGTGTAACCGGAGATGACCTCAGCGTAGGTGTAGGCGCCGACATAACCGATCTTAAAGTTGCCGTTTTCATCTTTGTTGGCATCGGTGAGCTTATTGCTGGCGATGAGCTCTTTTAACTTCATGCCGCCGACAATACCGGAGACATAACGAGCCTCATAGACATTTGTAAACGCGTTGTTTAAGTTAGAGACACCGGAGATAGCAGCGAAATCGCCAGTTGCAGCGACAAACTGAACATCTTCGTGTTCCTTAGCGGCATCAGCCATGTAGCTCTGATGACCGTAAGAGTTGGAGACGACAAGAGAGCAGCCGGAAGAGACAAGATCCTCTGCCGCAGTCTTGGCAGAATCGTTCTCTTCGACTTTCTTCTTCATGATAATCTGGGAACTAGAAAGACCGAGTTTCTCAGCAGCAGCATTGATACCGTTGATGTGAGCTTCTGAGTAGCCTTCGTTTTCATCTCCGACGAGGATGAAACCAGCTTTGAAGTCAGCACCTTCGTTTCCACCGCAACCGACTAAACCCATCATAGCGACTAAAGCGACAATAGACTTAAGACCGTTTTTCATTTTCTTTCTCCTTTTTGGTCAATCGTTAACCACCCCGTCCTCAGAAGAAAGTCATAAACCCGGTTCTAGTAATTAAAAAAAGTAAAGCTGAGTTTATTCGTAGTGCTAAATTTACGGTTTAGCGTAGAGACTTCCCACCAATCTGGGCAATTATACGAATAGTCACGTCTTACAACCGCGAGTATTATAAAAGACAAAAAGAAAGAAAAACCACCTCCCTTACGTAACTTTTTTGTGAAAGTGGTTACAAATTTTTACAATGTTTTGACCATTTTTGAGGTAAAAAATCGCATATATAAATATAGTATTAACATAGGTTTCTTAAGCCTGTTTTCTTCCTCGTTTTTGTCAATCAAAGACTCTTTTCTTTTTTCTCTCTTCTCATCGTGTGCTGAGCAAGAAAAAAACCGATCTTGTGATAAACTATAGCTAGAAAAGAGGAAAAGATATGTATCAAGCTAATAAAGATCGCTATCAAAAAATGAAATACCGCAGATGCGGAAACAGCGGATTATTGCTTCCCGAAGTCTCGTTAGGACTCTGGCACAACTTCGGAGAAATCGGAGACTACAAGACCATGAAAGAGATGGTCTTCAAAGCCTTTGATCTCGGCATCACCTATTTTGACCTAGCGAACAACTACGGCCCTGAGGCAGGAAGAGCAGAGATCAACTTCGGAAGAATTTTAAAGGAAGAGATGATGCCCTATCGCGATGAGATGATCATCTCTACCAAAGCGGGATATTACATGTGGGAAGGTCCCTACGGAGACCTCGGAAGCAGAAAATATCTGATGGCTTCCATCGATCAATCCTTAAAGAGATTAGGACTTCCTTATGTCGATATCTTCTATCACCACCGCATGGATCCAAATACCCCCTTAGAAGAGACCATGCTCGCGTTACGAGATATTGTCTTACAAGGAAAAGCGCTCTATGTCGGCTTATCCAATTACAACGGAGAGACATTAGAAAAAGCGACCGAGATCTTAAAAGACCTCCATGTCCCCTTTGTTGTCAATCAAAACAGATATAACATCATGGACCGCACCATTGAAAAGAACGGGTTGTTAGCAAGCTCTAAGAAAGTTGGAAAGGGAATTGTCGCATTCTCTCCGCTCAATCAAGGCTTATTGACCGACCGTTATTTAGAAGGAATCCCGCTCGACTCTAGAATGAGAAGAGATCCGCGCTTCTTAAATGATAAGAATCTAACTCCTGAGATGTTAGATAAGATCATCAGATTGAATGAGATCGCCACAAGAAGAGGTGAAAAACTCGCTTCGATGGCATTAGCGTGGGTGTTACAAGAAGAGAGCGTCACCTCTGTCATCATCGGAGCGAGCAATCCAAAGCAGATCGAGATTGACTGTGATGCAATCCATGCAAAACCATTCACAGAAGAAGAGTTACAAGAGATCAATCAGATCATCGCTGAGTGATTCTCCTTGTAAAAATAGAATCGATTTTAAAAAAGCAGCTCTGTTTCTTGAAGAAAGCCAAACAAAACAAGGCCAATGGTAGAAAAATCATAGAAAAGAGCATATAATGTGGCGTAGCAGTTGTGTTATTCATAGAAAGGAAATTTAATTATGACCGAAGAAGAATTAATGAAGAAAATTCAGGAGCTTGCCGATGCTCGCGCTGAGAAATTTGTCTTCAAGAAAACCGCGAGAATGGAGCACATTTACACCGAAGAGCTCCCTGAGGGAGAAAAAGACGTCTTTGTCTTAGGCTCCGATATGCCCAAGCTCATCTATCGTATCTTCCATGTCTCTGCTGCAGGAGAAATCAGTGAGATTGAAGATATCAAAGTCTTAGCGGAAAAGAGCAGACACTACAGTGTCGATATCAAACCGACCTTAAAATTAGTCCCTCCGGCAGTGGAAGAGAGCGGCGAATACGAAATTGTCTTAGAGAACAAAATGCCCGAAGGCGCTGTTGAGATCAAGTTGAAGTCCTCCACTGGTAGAGACCTCACCATGATTGAGACCTATCGTTACTTCGATTATGTCTCCCGCATCTTCTTCGTCTCCTGTGTTGCCGTCTCCTTTGGCGGACAGTATCTCTTCTCCGTCTCTCCGGATGGAAAGCATGTTAGATTGATTGTCGGAAACGATGAGAATATCAGAAAGAGAGTCGACATGATCACTGAATTATTACAGAATCATGTCTTACCTTCTTACCAGACCATCGACGCTGGTAACAAAGCTCTCACAAGCCAGGATGTCAGAGGAAAGGTTTCCTTCCCTCAAAACGATGGCACCACCGCTGTCTACCTCTCCCAGTTCTGCTACGATGATCTTGAGAGCGGCAACTTATTTGCCTTCTTCATCAAAGAGAACGATGAGAAGAATGGTTTGATGTTCATCCAGGATATCGTCACTGGAAGACTCACCTTATCCCAGGCTTGGACTGAGGAACAGAAAGCTGCTGCTGACCGTGTCCAGAAGCTCATGGCCGAGAATAAAGAAGAATTTGGAAAGCATGTTCACAGCTTCTTCGCTGATTCTCTTGACCTCCGCTATGCCGCCTTCAAAGCCGGCAAGCTCACCGCGGAAGCCGCCAAGGCTGCCGACGAAGAAAAAGCCGCTGAATAAAAACATCGGCACTTGGCGTGAACAGGTGATGAAAGGAGCGTTCCAATGTCCTTACAATCCGAGTTTTTCACGTTATCACAGAATGAAATGAAGGGGAGATTCTCCAGCCTCGGGGCTGGAGTCTCCTCTCTTTCTCTTGAAGGAAAAGATTTGATCCTGACATTTGAGCATGATGAAGACTACCTCTCTGCCTCTGGATTCTTCGGAAAGACCTTAGGAAGAATCGCCGGTAGAATCCCCTCTCCCTTTGTCTTAGACGGAAAAGAATATGAGGTGAAAAACAGCGAGGACGGAATTTCCCTTCACGGAGGAAACAAAGATTCCTTTTCTTTTCTTCCCTTTGAAGGAAGAGTCGAAGAAGACGAGAAGGAAAAAAGAGTTATCTTCACTCGCATTTCTAAAGATAACGAGTGCTCTTTCCCTGGAAACCTTACTGTCACAATCACTTATTCCTTCCTAAAGAGCAAAGAAAACATCTTCCGCATCACCTTTGATGCAGTCAGTGATCACGACACCCTTTGCTCCCTGTCTAACCACATCTATTGGAACTTCTTCAGCGAGGATGTAAACTCCTATGTCTTAACCTTCCCTTCTCATGAGATGGGTAGTTTTATGAAAGGAACTTCTCTTGTCACCGGTGTTCAAAAAATCGAGCCTTGCTTTGATTTCAACACCAAAAGTCCATTAAAAGAAAAACTCGATCAGATCGAAGAAGCACATCCGGAGATTGGAACTCTTGATCACACATTCCTCTTCGATAAAGATCAAGAGAGAAAAATCATCGTCGAAAACGACGATATCCGCTTAGAAGTCACCACCGACTTTGAAGCAGTTAACTACTATGTCGACTCCAGTCTCAACGAGTTCCACTTCAAACAATCAAACCTCAACAGAGCGCCAAGACGCGCTCTTGCAATCGAGCCAGAAACCTTCCCTCTCTTATCAAATCTTGTCTTACCCAATGGAAAACATTACCATCACACCATCACATATAAAATTATAAAAAAGGAGCGCGAAATCCATGAAATTAGAAGAGATGCTTAAGAATATCCCCGACCTCTCCTCTCATCCTGCTGTCGCCTTAGAGACAACTGTCTTAACACACGGCATGCCTTATCCTCAGAATGTCGAATGCGCCTTAGCCTGCGAAGAAGAAATCCGCAAAGCAGGTGCAGAGCCCTACACCATCGGCATTATCAACGGTGAGATTAAAATCGGACTCACCAGAGAAGAGATCGAATATTTAGGAAAAACCATGCACGCCATGAAAGTCTCCAGAAGAGACCTCCCCTATGTTATCGAGAAAAAACTCAATGGTTCCACCACCGTCGCAGCGACCATGATCTTAGCCAAAATGGCTGGTATCAAAGTCTTCTCCACCGGTGGAATCGGCGGTGTCCACCGCGGCTTCAACGAGACCATGGATGTCTCTACCGATCTCGGTGAATTTGCAAGAACCGATGTCAATGTCATCTGCGCTGGCCCCAAAGCCATCTTAGATGTCCCTAGAACCTTAGAATATTTAGAGACTCAAGGTGTCGAAGTCATCGGATACAAGACAAAGAAAGTTCCTCTCTTCTATTCCAGCACGTCTGACTACGACCTCGATCAAAGCGCTGATAGCGCAGAAGAACTCGCCGGCATCATCCACACCGCCAGAGTCTTAGGTCTCAACCAAGGTGCTTTAATCTTAAATCCTGTCCCAGAAGAATACTCCCTCGATGCAAAATGGATGGAAGGTGAGATTGAAAAAGCGATTGAGATGATGGAAAAAGATCACATCACTGGAAAGAGAGTCACTCCTTATCTCTTAGACAAACTCGTCGGATTAACTCAAGGAAAATCCTTAGAAACCAACATGGCCCTCATCGAAAACAACGCCAGAGTCGGCGGCCTCTTAGCTGTCGCTCTCCACAACCTCGAGAAGTAAACATACAAAAATATGGACTGCTAGAACAAAGAGTAAATCCTCTTGATTCTAACAGTCCTTTTTGTAACAACTTACAATTAAATTAAAGGTTGATATGTGAAATAAAAGTACAATCAATTGATTTCCGTACTAGCATCTATCAGAATTAACCGTGTCATGAATTCCACACTACCGCACTGACAATATTCTACAGTATTGTGAATTTAGTATTTAAATACTGATTTGCACATTGGGTGCACTACAGCATTGAGACTGCTTTTCTTTAAGCTAAATTTTCTTGTGCTTGGAGCGCTTTGGTCTGCTCCTCGAGTAGGTCTTTTTGGTTAGCTTCATTGAGAGCGACTAACATCTCATCTAGGTCTCCATCCATGATCTTAGGAAGGTTTAATGAGGTGTATCCAATGCGGTGATCAGTCACTCGATTCTGCGGATAATTGTAGGTTCTGATACGCTCGTTTCTCTCTCCAGTTCCGACTTTCAAGCGGCGTTCTCCACCGACTTTTGCTTCAATTTCAGCATCGTGCATCGCCTGGAGTTTGGTTTTGAGCATTTCCATACAGGTCTCTTTGTTGGCAAGCTGATCTCTTTCCACTTGGCAAGAGACGACAATTCCAGAGGGAATGTGAGTGATTCTGACAGCGGATTCTGTCTTGTTGACGTTCTGTCCACCGGCACCAGAGGAGTGATAGGTGTCAATCTGTAAGTCAGCCGGGTTGATGGTGATATCCACATGTTCGATCTCAGGCATGACTAAGACGGTCGCTGTGGAGGTCTGGATGCGTCCGTTTGCTTCGGTGACAGGAACTCTTTGGACACGGTGTGCTCCGCTTTCAAATTTGAGTTTGGAATAGACCATCTTTCCTTTGATTCTGACAGAGATCAAGGAATACCCGCCTAAGGGAGTGGGAAGAGAGTCTAAGACTTCAATCTTCCATCCCATGTGATCCGCATAATGGCTGTACATACGATATAAATCGCCTGCGAAGATGTTAGCTTCATCGCCACCTGCCGCTCCTCTGATTTCCATGATGATGTTCTTATCATCATTTTCATCTTTCGGAAGCAGTGCGATTTTGAGGTCTTCGCGAAGCTTTTCTATCTGTTTGGAAAGGGAATCAAATTCTGTCTTTCCCATCTCTTTGATCTCAGGATCACTATCTTTCATCATTTCAAAGGCATCAGATTGATCCTGTTCCATTCTTAAAAGCTTGTTGTACATGTCAACAGGTTCTTCTAAGGTCGCTCTCTCTTTGCTGAGCTTTGTCATTGTCTTGATGTCACTTGTGCCTTGCATCAAGATATTATCGATATCTGCAAGGCGGACTTTCATCGCCTTGAGACGTTCAATCATATAATCCATATTATTATTAGCTCCTTATTATTTGTGATAAATTCAGTTTTCTTCGTTTGATTTTACCACAAAACGCTAAGGCTTCTCACTCTCCTTACGCAAGGATTGAAAGAATTGATCCATCAGAGGTTTGAAACGATTATCTTCAAGTGAAAGCACTTGAAGACGGTCGTCTACAAATGCGTGATAGTGAGACAAAGAACCTAATTTCTCATCATCTAAGACATAGAAAAGAGAAGAGATGCCTTTCTTTAACAGGGCCCCCATACAAAGAAGACAAGGTTCTAAAGTGACAATCAATACACTGTCTTTCAAATAGAGAGAACCTGTCTCTTTGGATGCTCTTTCTAACGCTAAAAATTCCGCATGCGCAAAAGAGTCGTGGAGTTCTTCCACTCGATTTCTCTCGTAATAACGAGTCCCATCTTTTAAGACTAAACAGCAAGAGACAGGAACTTCATCATGAGCGAGAGCGTCTTGAGAAAGGCGATATAATTCATCCAAGATTTCTGACAGATCTTTTTTGTTCATGATTAGAAAAGCCACCGCACACAGGAACCACAATCTTATGGCTGCTACCTTCCGGTCCTGACCAGGTTCGACGGGCCCTGTCGCGATGGTGAAACTATTGTAACAAAGCCAGTATCGCTTGTAAATACTAAGAGATGGAAGAAAAAAGTTAGGAAGAATATGAAAAATGAAAGGATGAATGCACAAGAAAACCCTCTTCCATACAGTGAGGAAAGAGGGTTGTGATTTCAGTTTACTTCTGTTCTTCTTCGACAGCAGGAGCTTCTTCAGAAGCGGCTTCAACCGCAGGAACTTCTTCTTTCTTATCTTTGAGAATAAGGTTCATAAGGATACCGAAGATCATGGCGACAGCGGTGGAAGTGATGGTGATGACAGGGCTAGAGACATCTCCGAATTTTAAGGCTAAACCACCGATGCCGGAGACAAGAATGACAGAAGCGATGAAGATGTTTTTGCTCTTGGAGAAATCGATCTTCTCGTTGATCATCATCTTGACACCAGAGGAAGCGATGAAACCATATAAGAGGAGAGAGACACCGCCAGTAACACAGGCAGGGATTGTCATCGTGAGAGTCATGAGAGGAGTGATGAAGCCTAAGCAGATCGCGATAACACAGGCTAAGAGGATAACCTTGACAGAGGCGATCTTCGTGACACCGACAACAGCGACATTTTCACCATAGGTGGTGTTGGCAGCACCGCAGAAGAGGCCGGAGACAGCAGTAGCGATACCATCACCCATTAAGGTTCTGGTGAGACCAGGTTCTTCAAGTAAGTCTCTCTGAAGGATACCAGAAAGGTTCTTGTGGTCGCCGATATGCTCGCAGATAGTGACTAAAGCGACAGGGATAAAGAGAAGAGCAATGGTTCCAATCTGAGAAGCGTTGAAGATTTTGATGGCATTGCCAGCGGCATCAACCAAGTCTTTCGCATTGTAGTTGACAGGCATGAAGACAAAATCAGGGAAAGAGAGGAAGGATTCAAAGGTGATATGAGAGAAGTTATTGATAAGCGGAGAGAAATCGATGATGTGGAAGTAATCCACACGACCGAGATGATAGCCGAAGATGGTGAATAAGGCAGCGGCGACATAACCGGATAACATACCGATGACAAATGGAATGAGAGCGACAGTCTTCTTTCCGTAGTGAGAGCAAAGAGCAGTGACAGTCATCGCGATGACACCGCATAAGATTGCAACGAGGTTGTAAGAATCATGACTTCCGCTCGCGGTGGTTAAGTTAGAAATCGCAGAAGCGGAAAGGCCTAAACCGATGACCATGATGACAGGTCCGATAACAATAGGCGGGAGGAGTTTGTTCAACCAGTTGACACCGAAGAACTTGATTAAGAGGGCGACGACAACGTAGAGAAGACCGACAAAGGCCATACCGATCGGCAAAGCCCACATGTTGGCTAATTGACCGACAAGTTCACCCTCCTTGGTGTAAGCTTCCACAGATCCGATAGAGATCGCAGCGATCATCGGGGAGATATAAGCGAAGGAGGAAGCTAAGAAGACAGGGGATTTCATCTTGGTGAGGATAATGTAGATAATTGTGCCGACACCAGCGGAGACGATTGTAGGTGCGATTAAGGTGTTAGCTAACGAAGCACCTTCGACATTGACGAAACCATTGAAGACTAAAAGAGGGACGGTGATGCAGGCGACAAACATCGCAAGGACATGTTGAATCGCAAGCACTAACCACTGACTGATCTTCTTCGGAGACTCATCGACTTCTAGAATCAAACCGTTTTTATGCATGTTGCAGCTCCTTTCTTCGTTTTTGTGCAAAAAAAAGAGGCTTAGATACTAAGCCCCAAAAACGCAAATACAAGAGATAGAAACAGAAAGAAGAAAAAACTCCCCCTTTTTACAATGAACAGATCCGATGAGAGACATGTTCTTTTCAGTGAGTTTCATTTCCGTGTTCCAATCTTGAGATATGATAAAGGTCAAGTTTTGAAAAGTAAAGAAAAAAATTACGACTTTTTTATGCAAGCCCTTACATGATAATGGAAGCTTAAATCTACCTTCAGTAGAGCCTGTTTAAGGAT
>JALFLX010000071.1 GCA_022774485.1 Bacilli bacterium | reverse complement strand
ATATCTCTTTTTTTGTGAAAGAAAAGGCATATTTTTTATTGAATAACCACAGTAGGTACGATATAATATTCAATGTTGTATGGCCTCCAATAGCCTACAACCGCTACAAACTGGTCTCAAACCCAGCGATGGTACCAGCCGTGCGAGTACTTAGAGTACTTAACTGAAAACAATTAAGGAAGGAGGCAAATCATGTACGCTATCATTTTAACCGGTGGCAAGCAGATCAAGGCAGAGGTCGGTCAGACCATCTACACTGAGAAGATCGAAGGCGAGAAAGATACCGAAGTCACATTCGATAAAGTTCTCTTCGTCGAAGGTGATCAGATCCTTGTCGGCAAGCCATTTGTGGAAGGTGCCAGTGTCAAAGCGACCATCGTGAAACAGGGCCGTGGCAAGAAGATCAGAGTTCTTCGCTATCATGCCAAGAGCAATGTTCGTGTCCACCGTGGCCACAGACAGCCGTTCACCGCTTTGAAAGTCGAAGCAATCAACCTTTAATCGATGATACGAGCCGAAGCAGTTTACAAAGGTAGCAAGTTCTACTCTTTGGTGATCAACGGTCACGGAGGGCTAGAAGAAGGAAAAGATATCTATTGCGCGGGTGTGTCCTCTTGCTTGATCGGTGCATTGAATGCGCTTGAACACGCTGAGAATTATTCCCTTAGGATCGAATCTGGTCACGCTAAGATCTTTCTACTTCAAACTTCTACTTCACATGATGAGGTTGTTTTGGAGACACTCATCACGCAACTCCAAACGATGGCTAAAAGCTATCCGGAAAGAGTAAAACTCACAATCTCCAAGAAAGAAGGTCAATCATGAAACTGAATTTAACGCTTAATATTCAGCTCTTCGCTTCTCACAAAGGTGTTACTTCCACAAAGAACGGACGTGATTCCCACGCTCAGCGCTTAGGTGCGAAGCTTTGCGACGGCCAGTGGTGCCACACCGGTTCCATCATCTATCGTCAGAGAGGAACCAAAGTTCATCCTGGAAACAATGTCAAGAGAGCTGGTGATGATTCTTTATTCGCGTTAATCGATGGTTATGTCAAGTATGAGAGACTTGATCGCAAGAGAATCAAAGTCTCTGTCTACGCGACAAAACCTGAAGTCTCTGCGAAGTAATCAGGTCATTGCTCAATCAGGCTTCGGGAAACCGAAGCCTTTTATTTTCGAGGAGGGATTCCATGAACGATAAAGTAAAAATTACACTTATCTCTGGCAAAGGTGGTGATGGTGCCATCGCTTTTCGCCATGAAAAATCTATTATGAACGGCGGCCCTTACGGCGGAAACGGCGGGAGAGGTGGCAATATTTCCTTTGTCGCTGACAATGGAATCAACACTCTTGCTGACTTCCGTTTCGGCAAAGTGTTCCGTGCACAAGATGGCGAAAATGGCAAAACAAAACTTCAATACGGCAAAGATGCCTCCGATATTGTGCTTCATGTGCCTGTCGGAACGGTTGTCGAGGATGAAAATGGAACTCCGCTTGCGGATTTGACTCATCACGGAGACACTTACCTTGCTGTTAAGGGCGGAAGAGGAGGAAGAGGAAATGCTACTTTTAAGTCTCCTGTCCGCCGCACTCCGAATATCGCTGAGAATGGTATGCCCGGTGAGACTAAGGTCATTTACCTTGAGCTTAAGCTGATTGCAGATGTCGGTCTAGTCGGCTATCCAAATGTTGGAAAATCAACATATTTATCCAAAGTCACGAGAGCGAACGCTCAGATTGGAGACTATGCTTTCACAACCTTAGAGCCACAGCTGGGTGTTTGTTATCTTAATCCCGACAAGTTTTTTGTCATTGCGGATTTGCCTGGTTTGATTGAAGGCGCTAGCCAAGGAAAAGGATTAGGATACACGTTCTTACGCCACATCGAGCGCTGCCGTGTCTTGCTTCACATTGTCGACTTGAAGAGAAGCGAGGATCCTTATCAGGACTTTGTGAATATCAACAACGAGCTTTTCCACTATAGAAGTGACTTGTTAAACCGCAAGATGGTCATCGCCTTAAACAAGATCGATGAGGATATCCCTCAGGAAGTCATTGATACTTTTAAAGAAAAAGTCAAAGACAAATTTGATGTCTATGAGATTTCCGCCAAAGAAGGAAAAGGTCTTTACCGTCTGAACCAGCGCCTTTATAAACTTGTCAATGAAAGCAAAGAGGCGGAGAAGAAGAAACCTTTGGATCAGATCGGGCAGGAGAGAGTCTACTCTGCTAGAGCGATGGATAATGGTAAGATTCCTGAATTCCAAGTGGTCCGGAGAGAAGATGGCTATTTCGAGATTTTAGGTGAACGTGTTATCCGCACCTATAAGCTGATCAATATCAAAACCGATGAAGGTATGGATCGTCTTTTAGCGTATCTTGACCGCATCGGTGTCGATGAGAAGTTAAGAGAAGCGGGTGCTAAGACTGGTGACACGGTCATCCTCGATGATTTTGAATTCGAATATTACGAATAATTCTTGATTCTTTTCAAAAAAAGAAGCGGAAACCGCTAATATATATATGAGGAAAGATTTCTATGTATTATTATTTCCACGGAATGGTGACACTTCACACTAAGAACTCCGTCGTGGTGGAATGCAGTGGGATTGGCTACGATATCTTAGTCTGCCATCCTGATGAATTCCCAATCGGTGAGACTCTGTTTGTCTACACAGTACCGGTGTTTAATGAGAATGAACAGTATCTTGTCGGCTTCCGCTCATTAAGAGAAAAGGATCTTTATCTCGCTTTAACTTCGGTCAAAGGTATCGGGCCTAAGACTGCACTTAGCGCCTTAGCAAGCACGACAGTCGATCGCCTGAGCAAAGCGATTGAAGATTCTGACGATCCGTTTTTGATGAGACTTCCTGGTATCGGAAAGAAAAATGCCAGTCAGATTATCTTGGATTTGAAAGGCAAACTACAGATGCTTCAGGGGGAGAAGAGTTTCACTATGAATGCCAATATGGATACAGCCTATGAGGGTTTGAAACTCTATGGCTTTAAGGATCACGAGATCAAAGATGCCCTTGCTGAAATTAACGATACTTCTCTCTCGGCGGAAGAATATCTCAAGAGAGCATTAGAAATTATTGCAAATAAAAAACATGGATGATTTGAATGCGAATCAGGGTTTGATCGCCTCTGAGATGAAAGAGAACACAGATTCTCTGGATGTCTCATTAAGGCCCAAGCTTCTTAACGATTACATCGGACAAGGTGAGCTGAAGACGGAACTTAGAATTTCGATTGAGGCTTGCAAAAAGAGACAGGAGAGTTTAGACCATGTCTTGCTTTTCGGTCCGCCTGGTTTAGGAAAGACAACTTTAGCGACTGTCATCGCAAACGAGTTAGAGTCCGACATCAAAGTCACCAACGGCTCTTCTCTTGTTAGAACCGGTGATTTAGCGGCGATTTTATCTTCTCTTCATCCTGGCGATGTCCTTTTCATCGATGAGATTCATAGAATGCCTATTGTCGTTCAGGAAGTTCTCTATTCTGCGATGGAGGATTACGCGTTATCGATCATTGTCGGAAAGGGAAGTGAGGCAAGAGCACTCAACATCCCCTTAGTTCCTTTCACCTTAGTTGGTGCAACCACCGATGCTGGAAATCTCTCCGCACCGCTTCGTGACCGCTTTGGCATCTTGCTTCAAATGCGCTATTATTCCCCTGATGAGCTTTTTGAAATCATCATGAGGACCTCAAAAGCACTCCATTCTCCCATCAATCCAGATGCAGCATATCAGCTCTCTCTCCGTGGAAGAGGAACCCCGAGAATCGCAAACCGTCTATTCTGAAGAGTCAGA
>JALFLX010000080.1 GCA_022774485.1 Bacilli bacterium | reverse complement strand
GTCTGTGGTGTAACTTTGATTGGCGTTGTATTTAATGACAATTCCTTTTCCTAACTGGACATCGGTGGTAGGGCTAGAGAGTTCAGGATGATTTGGATGATTGGCGTGAGCGTTATCGATGGAGGCGTGGAAGCTTCTTGTGTATGCGCGTGTGACCTGTGTTTCTGTCAAGAAAGAAGCGAGAATTCGATGGAGATTATCCTTGAGGAAAGTGGAGTTTGCGCCTTGTCTAGTGAGGCTTCCTACTTCTTCATTGTCAAAGGAGCAGAACACTTTGATTGCGTGATCATTCTCTTCAGAGGATAAGAAACCTAAGAGAGAGGTATAGGCGCTAGCAAGGTCATCGAGGCGCATGCTTCCTAACAACTCGTGACTTTTTCCGATTTCTTTTGCTTCTTCTCGATTGGTTAAGAAGAGATCATGGCTTAATACTGTACCTTCTTTGATGTTAAGTTCATCTAAGAGAAACTGATTAAAATTAATTTTTTCCTCGGATAAGGCAAAGAGTGGTTTCATATCCACAGCGGGATTGTAGCTCGCTTGGGTGTTGATGTTTCTATTCATGTGAATCGCGACATTGGGGATGATAAGAAGATCATCATCGACATAGAAGAGATGATTCTCAATTTTTTCATCACGGAGCACTTGCACGCGTCCTGCAAGTGTCAAAGGACGATCCATCCAGGTGTTATAAATCCCGCCTCCATAGGCTTCTACTTCCAACATCTGATTATTCTTCACTTGAATGACAGGATTCGGTTTCACTTTGAAAGAAGGAGAATCCGTGTGTGTGCAAGCAAGGAGAAATTTCGCTTCTTCTTTTTCGATATGACTTGGGAGAATTACTGCGAAAAGAGAAGAACCGTTTCTTGTGGTGTAATACTTGCCACCTTCAACAATCTTTTCTTCTTTACTCTCTTCATATTTAATAAATCCGTGTTTGATGAGCTCTTCTTCCATCAGTTTCACTGCGTGGAAAGGAGAGTGAGAGCGATTTAACATCGATTTGATTTGATTGACAATATCCATACGTTTGTCTCCTGACAGGGTTTATTATACCTGAAATATCAAAAGATATTCTCTGTCTCATCTCTAATTGATAGAAAAGCGCCTATAATTGTTTAGAAAGGAGAGAATCAGCGTGGAACAAAGTGAAAAGAATCTTTTAAATCTTCATTTCAACCGTGCAAAAAATGCGGTGGAAAGAGAAGATTATCGACTCGCTGGAGAGGAGTATCATCTTGTCTATAAAATCGCACAGCGATTAGCAATGCAGGCGAAGACAATCTTCGACCAGGAAGAGTACCTTTCGCTTGCGAAAGAATATCTCAATAAAGAGAGCTACTGTCAGATGATGGAAAGCAAGAAAGAAAAACCTTTATCCATCAAGCCTTCTCTCTCTTTTCATGATCTCTGCGGATTAGAAAAAGCGAAAGCGTATCTAAACGATACCGTGATTTTGCCTTATAAGAATAAGACTCTCTTTCATAGAGAGAAGAATGGCATCTGTATCTACGGACCTGAGAAATGTGGGAAGACAACTCTTGTCAAAGCACTTGCTCACGAATTAGGAGCGACGATAATTCCGATTCAACCTCTCAAGAATTATGATCCGAATAACTTCCCTGATATTCAGCAGTATATTCAACGGCTCTTCGATGAGGCGGAAAAGAAAGAAATCGCTGTTTTATTCTTTGAAGATCCGCTCTGTTTCTTCCCTTCTTCAGAGAAAAACACAGTTCTTAATGACATGAAGAATCTCTTTGTTTATCTCTTTAAGAAAGAGATGAAAAGAGTGAAGAAAAAGAAAATGAATGTTCTCTTTGTTGCAACCACAGAATGTCCTGATAAACTCTCTAAAGATTTCTATCAGGAGGGAATGTTTGATGATTTGATTCGGATTGATCTTCCAGACCATCGGACTAGAGAGAGTATCATCAGGCAGATTATCACTTCTATCAATGAGGATGTCTTAAAAGAAATCATTTATTCTACAGAAGGGTATCACACCTGGGGAGTCACTGAGATTGCCTTTGACTTATTGAAGCAAGAAGAGCCGATTCAAATAGAGACTGTTAAGAAACTGCTCGCTGAGCATCCTCTTCAAAAAGATGAGGAGTATCAAAAGCACATCTCTGAATTTGAAAATAACGTAAAATAAAAACCGGTGTTGTTTTTCTCACTCTGTTCAATGAAAGAGAAGAACACACCGGATTTTTTACTTAAGCCGCTAAGATCAAATGCTTGTAGAGCAAGACCCAGACAAAGTCGACATAAGCTAAGACGACACCGGTCGGCAAGAGATAGAGGATGAAACCTAAAATGTGTTTGCCATCCGGTTTGGAGATAAGGGCAGTAAGTCTGACCACGATTTCAACGATCCAGTTGACACCAGGGATCAAAAGAAGAATAAACTGCACTAATCTCGGAAGTGAATTAAACCATTTCATTTTGAACGGCCTCCTATCGTTAAGATTATATAGAAAACGATTACGTTTCTTCAATTGTTCTAAGCAATATTGTCGATGATTTCAGGATTTTTGCATATGTATTGATGTGCTTAAGAAAGTGAACCCGAGAGTAAATCACAAGAGAGAAACCGCAGTTTTTTCTTGAAAGAAACCTGTGTGAATGGTAAAATAGTTCCACTCTCTACGAGTGCTTAGCTCAGCGGGAGAGCGTTTCCTTCACACGGAAGAGGTCGCAGGTCCGATCCCTGTAGCACTCACCATTATTGCCAACTTAGCTCATCCGGTAGAGCAACTGATTTGTAATCAGTAGGTGGCTGGTTCAAGTCCGGCAGTTGGCACCATATCGAAAACATAGGTTTGATACAGTAGAAACAACGTATCAAGCCTTTTTTTCTTTGCAAAAATAGTCCTACTTATGTACTCACATTATTTAAAAGCAAAGCAACGTATCAATAGGAAAAATGTTTGGACATGCATAGTTACTATTCATTTTTCATTCGAGGAATTATTCAAAACACCGAATTTGATTTATTTAATTTTCCGACTTTGACTTATTCAAAACACCGAATTATAATTATTCAAAACACCGAATCAAGGGGGATAATCACAATGAAAAAATATTATCCACGATTAATTGATAAACAACTTGAGAGAAAATTACACTCCATTGGATGCATCTTGGTCAGCGGACCGAAGTTTTGTGGTAAGACAACCACCTGTGAAAGGTTTGCCAAGTCTGAAACGAAATTAATAACTACTAATGCAATACGTTTAGGCAAGGCTGATCCACAATCTTGTTTGATTGGGGAAGAACCCCACTTAATCGACGAATGGCAAAAAGTTCCGGAACTTTGGAATCTAATCAAATCTGACTTAGATGATGACTATCAATTCGGAAAATATATCATTACCGGAAGTACCACTCCGATAGATACAGAAGAAATTCAGCACTCTGGTGCAGGGAGAATATCCAAACTCATCATGCGTCCATTTTCTCTTTTTGAATCAAATGAATCTAATGGCAGAGTTTCTTTAAGTGGACTATTCGAGAGGCCATTCAACTCCTCTCAAACATTATCTAGGGAAGAGAATCCTTTTTCTTTAACTGATGTTGCTCAACTATTATGCAGAGGCGGTTGGCCAATGGCATTAAAAGCGCAACAGGAATATGCAATGGATGTCACTCAAAACTATTATGATGGTCTTTTCACCAAAGAAGATGAAAGTGACGAATTTGCCGTTTTCCTAAAAAACAAGAACATCGATTTATTGAAGCTTATTCTAAAAGAATATGCTCGTAACATTTCTACAGAAGCTAAGAAATCAAGTATGATCAGAGACATCCTCTCTTCAGGAGAAAGAGAAAAGTTAGATGAAGATACCTTTGATCAATATGTGAAAACCTTGAAAGACTTATTTATCATTTATGATATGCCTGCGTGGAATCTCAATCTACGTTCCTCTGTCAGTGTCAGAAGCACTCCTACGCACCATTTCTTTGATCCGTCCATTGCCTTAGCCGCTTTAAATATCAAGTCAATGGATTTACTCAATGATTTACGTTCCATGGGATTCTTCTTTGAAGACTTGGCAGTCAGAGATTTGGCTGTCTACTGTGATAGCATAAATGCTACTTTGAAACATTATCGTGACAGCAATGGTCTTGAGGTTGATGCCATCGTCGAATTAGCAAATGGAGATTACGCTGCCATCGAAATCAAAATTGCAAGTGAAGAAAACATTCAAGCCGGCATATCTTCCTTACGTCGTTTCAGAGATAACATGGAAAGAAACAATCTCAAATTGCCAAAATATTCCATGGTATTGACCAGCCATGGAAATTGTTATAGAGCCGATGATAACATCTACATCGTACCCATCAATTGTCTCAAGGATTGAGGAATGACCATGACAAAAAAGAATTAGAGGAGTTAATAAGAACCAGACGTGAAATTGAATTATTTTTGATGGCAAAAACTATTCCGTAACCTACTACAACGATAGTCGAAGAACCTATATTTCGTTTTGTGAGTCCTATAAGGAAACGATGGATGTTTCCAAAGTAAACGATTTATGGGATTGAAGATTTAGTAAACATTCCTTGGAGGATTATAATAATAAAATGGTTATTGGATTGTTTGATAAAACACTTAATAAATTTTATGTAATCAGAAAGATAAGCTAAAAGCCAGATGGGTATGCCAAATTGTATTAAATTGCTCTACTAACACATATCGATTATCAAGGCGGTACATGAATTTGTACCGTTTTTTCTTATCTTTGAGAATGCGTTTTTTCAACAAAATGACAACTATTGAAAAATAGAAAACATGAGTCTTTTCTATCGGTTCATTTGAGATAGAAAAAACTAAATCACCATTTCCCGAAGCCCTTTTGGTAGGTAATTTTTAACTCTATTTTGGACTGCTTTTCCAAAGCCGAGAGGTACGCCCTGATAGGTGAGAATAATCAATCCATCTTGTTTTTCTTTGAGAATTACTTCGTTCCCGCTCGCATAGGATATCGCTTGCTCTCTTGTGACAGGAAGTTTTGGCACAGAGCTTAACAGCTTTGAGGCGGCGTGGTCATATTTGCACTTTTGATAGGGAGAGTCATCAAGATACTTCAATCCCGGAGCAAGAAAAGGAAGGTCCTTCCACTCTTGGAACATCTCTCTGACAAGATAAGTCCCTTTTTTTATCTGGAAAACTCTTCTCCCATCTACTCTGGTTTCCTTCTTTTCGATAAGAGGAGTGAAATTTCTCTTTTTTGTTCCTTTTTTTCTCAACAGACAGAAATAGATTCCTTCTCCTGAGAAAATGCCAGGGAGGAAATGGTATCCGTACTCTCCTTCTACCATGGTATCAAACTTATCCACTTTAATTTCAAACATGTCAGGATGTTTCTTTAAAAATTTATCGATTTGTGCTTCGTCTTCTTGAACAGAAAGAGAGCAAGTGCTGTAACATAAATATCCACCTGATGCGGTGAGATCATAGGCTTTTTCTAACAGGCTTTCTTGAAGCGGAAGAAGTCTCATCATCTTTTCAATACTGTAGTCTTCTAACATTTTCGGTTCCTTGCGGAACATACCGCTTCCTGAGCAAGGAGTATCTAATAAGACCAAGTCAAAAAGGCCGGGGAGTTCGATTTTTTGTGAGTCTAAAGACATGGTAAGGAGATTATCTAATCCGAGGCGTTGTGCATTTTTTCCAATCTCATTCGCTCTTGAGAATGAAATGTCATTACATAAGAAAATGCCATCATCTCGTCTCATCGCTAAAGATATCGATTTTCCACCGGGGGCGGAGCAGAGATCCATACAGATAAAATGAGGAGGCAAGAGGTCTTTTAGGAAATATGAAATTGAGGCGCTAGAGGGATCAAGCATGTAATAAGCGCCCATGAAATGCTCAACATATTTTCCAAAGCGATCTTCTTTGTCAAAGCGGAAAAGAAGTGGATCTTTCTCATCTTGAATCGCGCTTTCTTCGAATGGAATCTTGTATTTGGTGTTTCGAATCAAGCCTCCAACTGGTTTTTGTATAGCCCCTTGGCAAAACAGCTCTACTTGCTTTTCAGTGCAATATTCCTTCACTTGGTCGATGAGCAGTGAGATTTTTCCAATAGGTGTCTCAGATTTTGTGACATTGTTCATTTTTCTTTGTCTTTTTAATTTGAAATATTCTATCATATAGGTGAGCTAAGCGGAGGAAATCATTATGTCAGCTAGAAGAACGGTAGTTTCAGTCCAGTCTAAAGCAGATAAGCATGCAAAACCTCTTAATCCTAAACCACTTTCTGAGGTGAGCAAGACTGTTGAAGTTGAAGATGGTGTCGATGTTTACCTTGTTCTCGGAAATTTGAGATATCAGTTGTCGAGACATCAATCTCCTTTCTTTGAAGGGGAAGAATATCGTTTCCATGGTGTGTTAGAGAAAGATCAGGAGATTCTCTTCGTCCACAAGGATGGAAGAAAGATCCCGATTAACGATAAGAGCAACTGCGGATACACCCTTGTCGGAAAAGCGAGAAAGTATTTCCGTGCAGATAAGGCTCTTACTTGCAACGGTGAGGCAAGCGATGATCAGGAGTATATCTACATCACGCAGCACTCTTCGCTCCACTATATCGGGGAGACTGGAGAACATTCTATCTTCATCCGTGTCTACGACAATCTCTCTGGCCTTGAGAACGATCGTTGGGTTGTCATCTATTTCGATTAAATCTTTCCGCCTGTAAGTTCATTCTTGCAGGCTTTTTTTGACCTCATCAAAGGAAGAGGAACTCTTTTGGTGTGGTATAATGATTTAGAGGTTGAAATTATGGATATTATCGGCATTATTGAAAAGAAAAAACTCGGTCAAGAGCTCACCAAAGAAGAGATCCAATACTGGATTGATGGTGTTGTATCGGAAGAGATTAAAGATTATCAGACCACCGCTCTTTTGATGGCGATTCGTCTCTGTGGCATGACAGAAAAAGAGACGTTTGCCTTGACAGAAGCGATGATGAATTCCGGTGAGCTAATGAACCTCAATAAGATTCCGGGTGTGAAATGCGATAAGCATTCCACCGGCGGTGTCGGAGATAAAACAAGCCTTGCCCTCTGCCCGATGATTGCTGCTTTGGGCGTGAAAGTCGCTAAGATGTCTGGCCGTGGATTAGGTTTCACCGGCGGAACTTTAGATAAATTAGAAGCGATTCCTGGAATGAGAATTGAGATCAATCCTCATGAATTTATCGACCTTGTCACGAAGAATGGTATCGCCATTATCGGTCAGAGCAAGTCGATCGATCCTGCTGATAAGAAACTATACGCGTTGAGAGATGTCACAGCGACTGTTGATTCGATGCCGTTAATCGCTTCTTCTATCATGAGCAAAAAGTTAGCTAGCGGTTGCGATTGTATCCTCTTAGATGTCAAATATGGAAGCGGAGCTTTCATGCACCGCAAAGAAGATGCAGAGGAACTTGCTAAGCTCATGGTGAAGATTGGCAATAACTTCAACCGCGATGTCAGAGCTGAAATCACCAGTATGAATCAGCCTTTAGGCTTAGCCATCGGTAATTCCTTAGAGGTGAAAGAGGCGATTGATACTCTCAATGGAAAAGGCCCGAAAGACTTTGTTGACTTATGTCTTTCTTCGGGCGCAACAATGCTTTTGCAGGCTAAAATCTTTGATGACAGAGAGAAAGCTGTCGCTGCCTTAAAGCAGACAATCACCTCTGGTTCTGCTCTTCGCTACTTGAAGAATTTTATCAAAGCTCAGGGCGGTGATGTGAGCTATATTGAGAATCCAGCAAAGTTCCCGACTGCGATGTATAAGATTCCAGTCAAATCCTTAAAGAGCGGTTATGTCTCTGGAATCAAGACCATGGAATTAGGGTTGTTATCGATGAAGTTAGGCGCTGGCAGAGAGACTGCTGAGGATCTGATTGATCCAAGCGCTGGTATCATCCTCAATAAGAAAATTGGAGACCAGGTCAATAAAGGCGATCTTCTTTTGACCATGTATTCTGAGAGACCAAACATGCAGAACCTTGTCTCTGATGTGTTGAACTATTTCGATCTCTCAGATCATCCTGTTCCGGTTCCTCCGGTTGTGGAAGAGAGAATCTCTTACAACAAAAAGACAAAACAGTTTATTTACGAAAAAGAAAATTAGATATGAACGAAGTGATTTTATCTGTTCAAGGGTTAACAAAGGAATTCTCTGGACAGCGGCTTTTTGAGCCGGTCTCTTTTGTGGTGAGAAAAAATGATCGAACTGCAATTTTAGGACCAAACGGCACTGGAAAGACAACCTTGATTAAAATGATTCTCGGTCAGATGGAATCAAGCCAAGGACAGATTATCACTTCAAAAGGACTCACCATCGGTTCTCTTTCTCAGGATGTCATTCAAAATCCGGAGAACACTCTTTACGAAGAAGCGATGGATGTCTTTCAACCTCTGATACAAGAAGAGAAAGAGCTTCATAAGCTCTCGGAAAGAATCAGTCAGGAACCTCAGAATGAAGCGCTGTTAAACGAATATTCGAGACGTCTTACTGATTTTGAAAATAAGGATGGATATTCTTACCAGTATAAGATCGACATGATTCTCAACATGTTCTCTTTTACAAAAGAAGACCGTGAAAGAAAAATTAAAAGTTTTTCTGGTGGTGAGAAGACAAGAGTCGCTTTTGCAAAGCTTCTCATGTTGAATCCGGATTTGCTAATCTTGGATGAACCGACAAACCATCTCGATATTATTTCTATAGAGTGGCTTGAGGATTACCTCTCGTCTTACTCGGGTGCTGTCCTTTTTGTCTCTCACGATATTACCTTTGTGAAGAAAGTGGCAGACCACATTTTAGATCTCGATAACAGAGAGTTTACTTTGTATCACGCCACTTATGAAAACTTCCAACGGATGAAAAGAGAACGTTATGAATGCGCCTTGGAGCAGTTCCGCTCTCAGGAAGAAGAGAGAAAAAAACTAGAGCGTTTCATCACGTTTTATATGCCAAAGCCCCGCTTTGCTTCTCGTGCGCGAGACCGGCAGAAAAAATTAGAGCGTCTCAATCAAAACGGGATCAGCGATCCATCTCTCAGAGAGAAGAGAAGCCTTTCCATTGACCTGAAAGGTGAGATTCGAGAAGGAAAGAAACTGATGGATTTCAACGATGTCTCAGTCGGATACGATAAGCCTTTGATTGAGCATCTCACCTTCACTCTCTTTGGAAAAGACCATCTTGCAGTAATGGGCGCAAACGGAATCGGAAAGTCCACCTTTGGAAAAGTGCTGATGGATGAGCTTGCTCCTTACGCTGGTTCAATCCGCCGGTATTTCCATATGAGCCTTGGTGTTTTGAAGCAGGATATCCGTTCTTATTCTTCAGAAGAGACACTGTTTGAACATTTCAGAAATCGATATCCCAGGATGGAAAACAAAGACATCTACGGTGGATTAGGAAGATACGGATTCTCCTATGAGGAATCGAATGAGAAGAGACTCTGCGATTTATCCGGAGGCGAGTTGATGAGAGTGGAAATCCTTCAGCTCTCGTTAGAGAATTACGATCTTCTGCTCTTAGATGAGCCGACAAACCATCTTGACATGATGGCGATTTCTGAGCTGATTGATGCTTTAAATGATTATGAAGGAACTCTTGTCATCATCTCTCACAACCGTGACTTCATCGATAAGACATGTAACAAAGTGCTCTATCTCTACCATCAAAAAGGGTATTATTACGAAGGTCCCTACTCTGAGTTTAAAGAGAGACAACTCAGTAAAATCATGCAGGAAGAACGGGAAAAATTAGAGGAAGAAGAGAAGCAAAAACGCCTTGAGAAAGAAAAACAAGCTCGTGTGGAAAAAGAGAAGACACCTGTCGTGAAGAAGACAAGGTTGACAAGAGAATCTCCTGAGAAAATCCTAGAGAAGATCGATCGTGCAGAGAAGAAGAAAAAAGAACTCACTGACGCTTGTTATCTCGAAGAGAATTACACAGATCCCTCTAAGATGAAAGTTTTAGAGAAGAACATCGAGGAAGTCGAGCAAGAGCTTTTAAAACTCTACGCGGATCTCGATTTGGCAATGTGAACAAGTTTTGGATAAATTGAGAGGGAGTGTAACCATTTTCACTCCCTTTTCTCATGAAAAAATCTTTATTTATTATATAGATAAAACTATAATAAAAAAGTTTGTTACGACCTTTTTGAGGAGATTAGCCTATGAATGAACAGATTAGAAACGTCGCGATTATCGCTCATGTCGATCACGGAAAGACTACCTTAGTCGACGCTTTGTTAAAGTGCTCGAACACATTCCGCGACAATGAGAAAGTCATGGTTAGAGCCCTTGACTCCAACCCGCTTGAACATGAGAGAGGCATCACGATTTTAGCCAAGACCACCGCAATTAACTACAATGGTGTCAAGATCAACATTGTCGACACTCCTGGCCATGCTGATTTCTCCGGAGAAGTTGAGAGAATCATGAATATGGTTGATGGCGTCTGTTTGTTAGTCGATGCGTTTGATGGCCCGATGCCGCAGACTCGCTTCGTCTTGAAACAGGCGATCACTTATCGATTAAAGACTGTTGTTGTCATCAATAAGGTCGACCGTCCTGGCGCAGATCCAGAGCGCGCTCTCAACGAAGTCTTAGAGTTGTTCATGGATTTGGGCGCAGATGACTCTCAGCTTGATTTCCCGGTGGTCTACACTTCCGCATTGAATATGACTTCTTCTTATTCCAGTGACCCTGCGGATCAAAAGGAAGGAATGGAACCTCTCTTTGACACCATCCTTAAAGCGATTCCGGCTCCCAAAGCCAAAGAAGATGAACCGCTTCAGTTCCAGCCCTCTTTGTTAGATTACAACCGCTATGTCGGAAGAATCGGTATCGGCAGAATCGATCGCGGCAAGATTCAGTTAGGCGATAATCTTGTCTGCATGAGACTTGATGGCTCCACCACTTCCTTCAAAGTTTCAAAACTCTTCTCTTATCGAGGATTGGATCGTATCGAAGTTGACTCTGTCCAGTCTGGTGATATTTGCGGAATCTCTGGATTGCCGGATATTATGGTCGGTGAGACTGTTTGCCCGCCTTCTTGTTTAGAGGCTTTACCTCCTTTGAGAATCGATGAGCCGACAATGAAGATGTCCTTCGGCGCCAACACTTCTCCCTTCTCCGGAAAAGAAGGAACCCTCTTAACCGCGCAGAAAATTTATGAAAGACTTTATGAAGAATCCCAAAAGGATGTCTCCATGAAGTTTGAAAATGCCGCCAACAACGAATCCTTTGTCGTCACTGGTAGAGGTGAGCTTCACCTCTCTGTTCTCATCGAGATGATGAGAAGAGAAGGCTTTGAAATTCAAGTCTCTAAGCCGATGGTTATTACGAAGGTAATCGATGGTGTTGAATATGAGCCATTTGAAGATCTTCAAATCGATGTTCCGGATGAGTATTCTGGCGCAGTCATGCAGCTTGTTGGTGGACGTGGAGCTGAGACTGTCAATGTCTCTAGCGAGAATGGTCAGACCCGTCTTGTCTACATCATCCCTAGCCGCGGCCTTATCTCCTTCATGAACCAGTTCATGACTCTCACGAAGGGTTATGGAATCATCAACCACTCCTTTAGAGAATATCGTCCGAAGCTAAACAGAGCAATCGGTCAACGTCAGGCTGGTGTCTTAGTTTCTACTGATAACGGCAAGTCCACCGCTTATGCGATTAAGTCTACTGAGGAGAGAGGAACAATGTTCATCGGGCCCGGTGTCGATGTCTATGAAGGCATGATTGTCGGTGAGAATAAGTATCAGAACGATCTTGCTGTCAACGTCTCTAAAGCTAAGAATTTGACCAATGAAAGAAGTTCCAACAAGGATGTCACTGTCGTTTTAAAATCACCGCGTAGAATGTCCTTAGAGGATTGCTTAGATTACGTCAACAACGATGAGCTTGTGGAGGTCACTCCGAAGTCAATCCGTATGAGAAAGAAAATCTTGAATACAGATTTGAGAAAGAAATACGAAGCTCATCATCCTGAAGAATACGCGAAATAAAAATAAGAGTTGGCAGTTGCCAACTCTTTTTATTTGAAAAGTGTGGGTGCTTTCACACCCACACAGATCATTTATTTCTTCTCTTCTTTTTTCTCTTCAACGCCAGCTTTTTTCTTGGCTTCTGCTTCGGCTTTTTTCATCTTCTTGTAATTCTTCTTTCCTTTGAAGAAGAGAGATGCGCCTTTGAAGAAGTGACCGTTGAACATGAGGATCATACCATCTAAGGATTCCCAAGGGATCATACCGCCGGTCATTCTAGAGATGCCTCTCATCGGCTGATGGAGCATACCCATGATGAGGGTGTTAGCCATGTTGACGTTGCCGAACGCCTTCATGAATTTGATGGCGAAGCGGATTGCCCAACTGAAGAAACGACCGAACCAACCTTTAGCGTATTGAAGCTCATTGACAGTGGTGTTGTAACCGACTTTGATGCGGTTCTTCTTCATGAAGTCATAGGTGGACTTCGGGATGTCGTGTCCTAAGAGCTCTTTGAACTCGTCGTTCGGGACAGAGGCGACTTCACCGGAGTAGTAAGAAGGTAACTTCTCAGGATCGTAAGGATTCTCAGCGTGAGTTCCTTCAATCTCGAGCGTCTTGCAGAGACGGATATCGCGAGAGGAGGCACCGATCATGATGGAGTAGATGCCACCTTCAACTTCCCACTTCTTGGTCTTAACGTTGAAGTAACGGAAGGTCATATCATCAAACGGGATCTCAACTCTGACTTTCTCACCTTTCTTGATGAAGACTTTCTTGTATCCTTTGAGCTCTTTCACAGGGCGGAAGACCTTTCCGTTGACCATAGAGACATAGAGCTCTGCGATTTCTTTTCCATCGTAATCGCCAGTGTTTTCGATGGTGAAGGAGACACCTTTCTCATTCACTTCATAATCAGAGTAGGCGAAGGTGGTGTAAGAAAGACCGTAACCGAACGGATATTTGACAGAGACAGAAGCGGTGTCATAGTAACGGTAGCCGATGTAGATACCTTCACGGTATTCGACTGTCTTCTCTTTGCCAGGGAAGTTGTTCTTGGAGGAGCAATCGTGATATTTGAAGGGGAATGTCTCGGCGAGTTTTCCAGACGGGACAGCTCTTCCAGTAACCAAATCAAGCGCTGCTCTTGCACCTGCCTGACCAGGGAGGTATGCGAATAAGAGGGCATCGCACTCATCGGCCCAGCCGAGTTTGACAGAGGATCCTGCGAAGACAAGGGCGACCACTTTGTGGCCAGCGTGTGCTAACTCATGTGCTAAGTCGGCTTGGTTCTGCGGGAAGTTGATATTCGGTCTATCTAAGCCTTCCGCTTCGGTGACTTCATCTAAGCCGGTGTAGAGGAGGACGACATCGGCTTTTTCGGCCAAAGCCATCGCTTTCTTCGCGAGTTTCTTATTCTTCTTTCCGTAGCGGTCAAAACCTTTTTCATAGCCGACAAACTGGATTTCATCGTATTCTTTGATGACATCTAAGGTGGTGTCTAACTTGGTCGGGTTGACCTTGGAGGAACCGGCGCCCTGATATCTCGGATTCTCGGCGAAATCACCGATGATCGCAACTTTTAATCCTTTCTTTAACGGGAGGATGTGGTGCTGGTTCTTCAAGAGGACCATACCTTCTTTCGCGATATCTTGAGCGACTTTGTGATGGCCTTCGATATCGAAGTTACCATCGCCTTTTTCGACGGCTTCTCTTGTGATTTTCTCTAAGTTAAGGAGACGTCCGACATTCTCGTCAAGGAGACTCTCCGCAAGTTTTCCATCGAGAACTGCTTTCTCGACTTCTCTTTGAGTGTCACCGCCAGAGCCAGGCATCTCGAGTTCGTTTCCAGCTTCAAGACCTTCGATTCTGTTGTTCTCTCCGCCCCAATCAGTGACCATGACGCCCTGATAGCTCCACTCGCCGCGGAGGATGTCGTTGGTGAGGTGCTTGTTCTCATTGGTGTGAGTGCCGTTGACCATGTTGTAAGAGGACATAATGCAGTGAGGATTAGCATCTTTAACAACGATTTCAAAGGCGGTGAGATAGATTTCACGGAGTGTTCTCTCATCGACAACGGTGTCGATGGTCATTCTCTTCTCTTCTTGGTTGTTGCAGCAGAAGTGTTTGACACAGGCTGAGATGCCGTTAGACTGAGCGCCTTTGATGTAATTGGCAGCTAAGTGACCAGCTAAGAACGGGTCTTCAGAGAAGTATTCGAAGTTACGTCCGCAGCGCGGATTTCTCTTCATGTTGATGCCAGGACCTAAGAGGACAGAGACTTTATTTGTCTGGGCTTCTTTACCGATGCACTGACCGACCTCATAGGCGAGTTCATCGTTCCAGCTGGCTGCGATGGTGGAGAGGGAGGGAAAGCAGGTGGACTTGATGGACTCGTTGAGACCGAGGTGGTCGGCTCCAACGGCTTGCTTTCTCAAGCCGTTAGGACCATCGGAAAAGAACATGGAGCGAATACCGAGTCTCTCGACGCCTTCAGACTCCCAGAAGTTCTTTCCGGAAGTCATGTCAGCTTTTTCTTTCAGTGTCATCTCTGACACAATTTTCTTGATATCTTCATCCATTGTTGTTCAACTCCTTTTGTTTTTCTTGTTTAGAGAGATTGTTGATGTTTGGCTAAGATTTCTTCGTATTCAGCTCTGATAGCGGCGTCTCTCTTGGCTTTGGCTTCTGCTTTCGCTTTCGCTTTTTCCTCTAAAGCAGCTCTCTGCTCAGGAGTCATCGCTTCTAATCTCTTTCTAGCAGCTTCTTCTTTTTCTTGTTTCTTCAATGCAGCTTTCTCTTCATTTTGCTTTCTCTTCGCTTCATCAGCGGCTGCTTTTTCCGCTTCGTTCTTCTCGAAGAGAGCTTTCTCAGCTTCGAAGTCTAAACCTTTCTTCGCGCACTTTGCCTGAAGTTCATTGAGAGCGGCAATTCTAGAATCTTCTTTGGCTTTCTCCTGCTCGATTCTTTCTCTTTCTGCAGGTTCAATCCACTCTTCACCTCTCGCTGCAGTTTCCGCTTTCTGCTTCGCTAAGATGGTTTCGTGGTCGAGGTTAGAGAAGCGTTCGACTTTCATGAAGAGGAACATGATGGCGATGAGGAGGTAGCAGATCATTTCGCCGCCGAAGAAGATGAATGTGGTGGCAGTACGATAAGCGACAGGGTTGTTCTTGATCGGGTTGGTGATACCTAAGATGATAGCCTGAGAGATACCAGACATCGCGATCATGATAGAACCGTATAAGGACATGGTGAAACCGTCAGTACGGACACCATAGACAGCTTCCTGATGATCGAGGACATCAGACATTAAAGCGACAGAGACATACATGGCAGGAACAGTACCGATGGATTTGAGGATGAAGCCAGCGAGAGAGGTTCCGGTGACAAGGCCGATGATATCAGCGGAGGCACCTTCTAAAATCTGAGGCATAAAGAGCGGAATTAATCCGACAAATCCTAAGACAAAGGCTAAGACGGCACCGATTTTAATGCAGTTGGCTTTGCCGAATTTGTTCGCTAAAGGAGTGATTAAGACCATACCGACAGCGGTCGGAATCGCACCGACGATACCGATGACAGAGGAGAGAGACTGACCGCCGGTCCAGGCTTCAGAGTAGAACATCTGACCATTGTTCTTTAACATACCGCCGAGCTGATAGAGGAAGAAGAAGGCGATGATGAACCACCAATATTTGTCGTGGACACAGATCTTAATCTGCTCTTTCATGGTCGCTTTTCTAACCGGAACTTCTGTTCCATCTTCTTTATCCATCAAGGCAAACTGCTCTTCCGTGACACGCTCTCTTGTGAAGAGGAATTCTAAGAGAATACCAGTGACAGAGAGAGCGATGAGAACGATCATGAAGATCTTCCAGTTGGTGTTGGCAGTCTGACGAGCTGAATTTAATAATTCATAATTGACTAAGACATTTCCTTCAGCGTCTTTGATCGGGTTTCCGGTGATGTCTTTTAACCAGAACTTTTCATTCGATTCAGATGGTAAGAGACCTAACCAGTCGGAGAAGAAACCGAAAATCATGGAAGCGACACCGGCAGCGGCGACTTGGGCACCCATCTGAGCGGTACCGAGCAAGGATCTCTGAGAAGAATTTCTCGTGGAGAGGTTGACCATACCGGAGTGAGAGGTGTAGTACATCGGCCAAGCGATGGCGTAGTAGAGGTTGTAACCGATGGCGACTAAGATGAGGGTGAGGATGTTGAAGGTGTAGACACCAGTGGCATCTCTAGCGGGAACTGGCGCTAAGAATAAAGAAATTAAGGCTAAGACGATGATCGGGAAAGCGAGGATTAATAAAGGTCTTGCTTTTCCTGCTTTTTTAGGTTTTCCTTCCATCAAACGGCCGACGATGAGGTTGCCGACGACGATGAGGATGGCTGATAAGAGCGGTAAGAGCCATGTGAAGGCAGAGGCCCAGTCAGCTAAACCTAAGACATTCTTCCAGTACTGCGTCAAATAGGCGTTGATGATAGCGTTAGGGACAAGAGCGAAGAACGGACCACCTAAATATCCGAACAACGCCTCAGGGATGAGCGTAACATTCCCTGATTTGATTTTCGAGGAGAGGATTTTACTCTCCCACACGCTCTTTTTGTTCTCTTCTTTTTCCATAAAACCTCCTTAATGGTCCAGGAGAAGAGCTCCTGTGTGTGGTATACGTCTCGTCTCATCTATTCGTCTCGAATTCTAAACGTTTATCCCCAGTGTGTCATTTTGTAATAGATGGAATATCCGACACGTTCTGCGAATCTTCTTAAGGGTGGGATGAGAATAGAGGTGATAAGGAATGAGGTGCGATAGAAGATCTTGTGATAGAGTTTCTTATCGAATTCTTTGAACTCTTTCACATAGGCTTTATAGTCTTTCCATTTCTGTTTCACATAGTCCTGAGAGATGAAGAAGAGAGTGAGGAAGGAGTAGTTAGAAAGAAGATGACACATTTGTTTGTAATGTTTTTTATCCAGCGATTTGAGTTGTTTGTACTGGTAGCTCTTGACGAGTTCTCTCATGTTGTCAAGCTGCATCATGTAGCGTTTTGCCATGGTGTGTTTCTCGACAGATTGTCCACCTCTTCCGACTAAGTAGCGGTAGAGAGGTACCGGGAAGTAGTACAAGCTCTTGACATAGAAGAGAGGCTGATAGACATAGAGGTTGTCCTCGTAGAAACGGTGATGAGGAAGATTGAGCTCACACTCTTTCAAGATGGATCTCTTGTAGACAAGAGCGTGCATCATCAAGACTTTGCTCGGACCCATCGCTTTCATCTCGTTCCAAGTGAAATGTCTTCCCATCGGGAAGTATTTTCGATACTGCATGGTGTATTGAGTATTGTCCGCAAGGCACTCGAAGACAAATTCAGTCAAAATCAAATCCGGAACTTTCTCTTCTTTGAGGAAGCTCTTGATGAGTTCGAGAAGCTTTGCACAGGACTCCTGGTCGACCCAGTCATCAGAGTCGATCACTTTGAAGTAGAGACCGGTGGCGACTTTTAAGCCAGCATTGATGCCAGCACCATGACCGCCGTTTTCCTGGTGGATCACCTGGACATTGCTGTGTTCAAGAGCGTAGCGGTCTGCAATTTCTCCAGTGGAGTCTTTGGAACCATCATCGACGACGATGATTTCGACATCTTCTCCAAAGCCGACTAAAGAGAGAAGGCAACGATCGAGATAGGCTTCCGAATTATATGCTGGAACTAAGAAGCTGATCAGTTTCATAAAAATCCCCTTTCTTTGGATGTATTATAACTTATGGTGCTTCAATAAAGCGCTTTATTTATCACATATTAGCTTTTTTTTAGCGTAACTTGACATATCTGATTTTTCAGTTTTGTCTTTATTCTGTCCTCAAAGCTTCGACAGGATCTTTCTTCGCAGCGGAGGAAGCAGGGATTAACCCGGCGATTGTTGTCAATAAGACACTGATGAAAATGACAATCAAAGCAGTGTACCATGGTAAGTTTCCGATCATACCAATCATGGGGTTGTTGAGCTTGATGATGAGGTTGAGTATGGTCTGTAAGAGGTATGTGACAGCGATTCCGAAGACACCGGAGAGTGTTCCGATCATAAAGGTCTCCGCGTTGAAGAGATGGGAGACATCTTTCTTTCTGCCGCCGAGGGCACGGATGATGCCAATTTCCTTGATGCGTTCCATAACTGAGACATATGTGATGATACTGATCATGACAGTGGAGACAACAAGGGAGAGCGCTGTGAAGCAAATGAGCGCGATGGTGACAATGTCGATGACAGTGTTGATCATCGAAATGACTATTTCGAGGTTATCGGAATATTTGATTTCAGCTCTATCTTTTGCATGAATCACAGTACCTTTGACAGTGATATCTTCTTCGCTGTTCCAAATATCGAGATAATCGGTGATGAGGT
>JALFLX010000076.1 GCA_022774485.1 Bacilli bacterium | reverse complement strand
GACAGCAACAACTTTATCAACATAAGTTAAATCTAAAACAGCAGGTTTAAAGCCAGCACCGATTCCTTGAATCTTATGAGGTCCTTTTACTCCCTTGGAGATGACCGGAGACTCCTCTGGCTCAATTCCGATGGTGAGGATATCTTTCTTCTGCTCTTTGAGGTAGCGGCTTGTTCCAGTGATTGTTCCACCAGTGCCGAATCCAGCTAAGAAAACATCGACATTGCCATCTAAATCACGATAAATCTCAGGACCTGTAGTCTTATAATGCGCTAAGGAATTATCGAGGTTATCAAACTGTCCAGGAATATAAGAGTTGGGAGTCTTACTCGCAAATTCTTTGGCAGCTGCAATCGCACCAGGCATGCCAGCCTTTGCATCGGTTAAGACAATCTCAGCACCGAAGGCAGTCATCATTTTTCTTCTCTCCACAGACATGGAAGAGGGCATGAAGATGACCGCTTTTAAGCCTAAAGAAGCAGCGACAGCACAGAGGCCAATTCCGGTGTTTCCACTTGTCGGCTCCACAATCACTGTATCCTGATTGATTTCTTTTCTCTCTAACGCATTCAGTAAAATCTCCTTCGCGATTCGATCTTTGATAGAACCCGTCGGATTATTTCTCTCGTATTTTGCAAAAAGTCGACACTTCAAATGAAACTCTTTCTCCATGCGTTCTAAGCGGACAAGCGGAGTCGAACCGACTAAATCGACAAAGCCATGTTTGTAGTTCATAGATTTATATCTCCTTTTTTCGCACAAAGTATAGCCACCGCCTCCTTGTTTGTAAAGCAAAACGATAACAGGTATTACAGCGATTTCTTTTGAAGCCTCTCAAGGAGAAGCAATGTCAGAAGATAGGCGGAGTTTGAGAAAAGAAGAGAAGAGTCTTGAAGCATCGCTTTGACTTCAGAAAGAGAGTAGAGCTTCGCTTTGATATCTTCAAATTCTTCTAAGGAAGCTTCCCCTTTGCTCTCAAGCTCTGCTAACACCACCGCGTTACACTCATCGGAAAGCCCCTCTGAAGTCGGAGAGGGAGGGACAAGAAGTGAGACTTCTTTTGCGTGATATCCAGTCTCTTCTAAAAGCTCTCTTCTCGCCGCATCAAAAAGATCCTCCCCTGGATCGACAAGTCCGGCAGGATAAGAGACGACTTCTCTGTTAAGAGCAGGTCGAAACTGCTTTTCAAGCAAAAGATACGGAGTGCCTTCACAAATGAGATATGACCCGATTAAGACCGCATCCGGTTTCTGATATTCTTTTCGATAAATGCGCAGCTTATCAATCGTTATATTTCTCGAAGCGAAAAAATAGGTTGTCTCTTTCTTTCCTTCTTCTTTCTCCACTTCATATGTGGCAGTATAAAAATTCAAAAATTTGTGATCTGTCTCTTTGTTGATTTGAACAATTTTCCAATCCATCGTTTTTTCCCCCTCAAAAGTATACTCAAAAAGAAAGAATAAATCCTAAGATAATGTATAATCTTCCTATGAAACCAAAAGAAAAGAGAAGAGGAATCCCTTATGTCGCACTCCGTTATTCCAACACAAAGGACAAATTCCTCTACATCATCTTAGCCCTTATTTCCCTCCTTTCAAGCAGCTGCAATGTTCTTTTGCCTGTCTTAGAGAAAGTGATTTTAGAGAAAGTAAATCCGGAGGAAAGCAACCTTTATCTTTTCACGTATTTAGGAGTAGCCCTCATCTCTACTGCCTTAATTATCCTTGTCAACTTCTTAAATATTAAAATCCTCTACCGCCTTAGACATGAGCTTGAAAAAGAGATGATTCACTCCTTAGCTTTACAAGATCCCAGTATCATCAAAGAAAAAGGAGCGGGTTCTTTCTCAAGCGCAATTATCGGAGACAGCGACACTGTCGCCACCATGGTCGCTGGAAATTGGTTCGCTTTGACATTCAACCTCATCGGTGCGATTATCTCAATCTTCATCACTTCTCTCTGGTATATGCCCTTTACCATCATCGCCTGCACAAGCTATGCGATCATCATAGTCCTGATTATCCT
>JALFLX010000038.1 GCA_022774485.1 Bacilli bacterium | reverse complement strand
TCACACTCCTCGAAAGGGGAGTGTTTTTATGAAAAAATTTTTTTGAAATGCTTAGAAAAAAGAGTACCTCCCACCCAATAAAGAGTGAAAGAGGGAAAATATGCATACAGAAAAGATCGTTCGCTCCTATCAATATCGCGTGATACCAAACAGCGCTACCAAAGAATTCCTCCTGAAATGCTTCAAAGATTATCGGAGATTCTACAATATCTGTTTGTATTGGCATAACCAGCATCACATGGATTACGATGGTTATAACATGTTTCATCGCCTTTTCAATTACTGTTTGAAACAGCTAGAAACACAAGATTTCATCAAGACACCACGCTGCGTTTTTCAAAGCGCCTTTGACCGCTTGAGAAAAGCGAGCAAAACACATGATGTCAAAACTAGAAAACACGATGACGATCGAAAACTGACCTTTGGCAAACGACAAAAAGAGTACAAGATCAGAGGAAAATATCTTTATTTAACTGGTTTTCCAAGATTGAAACTGAGATGGTCAAGACCTCTTCCAGAAGGTGCACACATACACAATGTTATCCTCTCAAAGACAAATAACAAAGAGTTCTATGTAAGCTTTGTCATCAGCTTCCTCTCCAAAAAAGATTCCGAACCAACCGAAAAGAAAGTAGGAATCGACATGTCCCTACAACACCTTTGCGTCCTCAGCGAAGGGATAAAGCTCGATTATATCCATCCCTTTGAAAAAATCAGTGAAAAACTTGCGAAGAAACAAAGAGAACTTCAGCATCGTGAAAAAGGAAGCAAAAACTTTCAGAAAACAAAAGCATGCTTAAGCCGCTACCATCTTAACGCCAAGCGCATGAGAGATGACTACATCGAAAAACTCACCACCAAATTAGCAAAAGAGTACCAGATGATCGCCATCGAAGACCTCGATGTCAAAGGCATTGCAAAAGAATACGGGAAAGGAGTCAACGATGACTCTTTCTATCAGATCAAATACCGCCTCAATGAGAAAATGATTGAGTACGGACATCAGCTCGTCGTTATCGATCGCTATTATCCCTCAAGTCAAATCTGTCATAACTGCGGATATCGATACCGCGAGACAAAAGACATCCACATCCGTGAATGGACCTGTCCACACTGTGGTGAGACACACGATCGAGATGTGAATGCAGCAAAGAACATCCTCAAAGAAGGAGAAAGAATTGTATCATACCGATAATGGTTGATATATGCCGATGGACATTCGGTGAAGGCCCCTTGCGTGGGGAAAGCCAGCCGCTTATCGGTTGGAGTGTCAAGAAGGGCGTTACTTTGTGTTCCCCAAAGTAACGCCGTGGTCTAGCCAGCAGGGCTAACGGGGTTAAAGGAGTGTCAGGAGTCCACCTTCTTGACACTCCCTTTTATATTTCCGGATCCGTAAGGAAGTCATTTACATCCATCACCACTTCCTGTGTTGTCAGGGTATCAAAAAAGCCCACCGTTTAGGTGAGCTGAATATTCATGGTCGGAACAATGAGATTTGAACTCATGACCCCTTCCACCCCAAGGAAGTGCGCTACCAAGCTGCGCTATGTCCCGCTCTTGACCTTACGGAACGGATCCGGATAGGGACGCGTCTTTCAGGCTAGTAAAGTATACTCTCTTAACAAGGCAATTTCAAGCAAAATCTGGGGAACTTAAATCACCTTTCCCCTCAGCAAGGGTCCTTTGATAAACGCGTAAACTCCTCCTGTTGTGCTTTCAGCTTTTCCACCCTCAAAAGCACCTCTTTCGCAGCAGCTTCCGGAACAAACCTCATAAGACCATCAAGTGTCGCTGTATATAAATCCTCCGTCGATGGATAAGCCTGCAAAAGCTGGTCTTTTCTTTTCGGACCGATTCCCGGGATATCATCAAAAACAGTTTTGTATTTTGATTTTCCTCTCTTTCCACGATGATACGTGATCGCATAGCGATGAATCTCATCCTGCATTCTCATCAAAAGGAAAAACAGCTTGCTGCTTCTCTCTAACGGAATAATTTCACCCGTATCTGCATTGATGAGAGAATCAGTGGCATGTTTGTCATTCTTCTCAAGTCCAGCAATCGGGATATCGAGACCATACTCCTCTTTCACTTCTAGTCCAACAGCACACTGAGCAAAACCACCATCTAAAAGAATTAGATCAGGAAGTTTTTGATTCTCTTCCTTCAACCGTTTGAAACGCCTCGACAAGACCTCCCTCATCGAAGCAGTATCATCTTGAGGATTCGGTTGGGTAATTTTGTATTTTCGGTAGAGAGAGGGCGCTTTTTCCCCATTGATAAATTTCACCATCGCACCGACAGGATCATATCCCTGAAGATGAGAGTTATCGTAAAGCTCGATATCAAGTGGTGTCTTCTTCAGAGATAACTTCTCTTTCAGCTCCTCTAATAGCGAAAGAACATCATCCTCAAGACGCGCAGTCTGGAAGTGCTGGTCAAGCATCTGTTTTGCGTTATCATCCGCCATCAAAAGAAGGTCTTTCTTCTTTCCTCTTGAAGGGACAACCACATTGATCTTTAGCGCTTCTTCTAAAAGAGGAGCCATCTGTTTATCAAGAACAATCAACTCCTTTGGAAGACTTGACTGTTTCTGATAGAACTGAACCGCCAAGTTCTCTAACAAATCCTCAAGGTCATCCTCAAGCTCCTCAATGTAGACATTCTTTCCTAAAAGAACACCTCTACGGTAGAGCAAAAAGACCACACAGACATACCCCTCACGAACCGAGTAACCCATGACATCACGGTCGATATGATCTTGAAACATGACATTCTGCTTCGATTTAATCTCCTCAATCGCATCGAGCAAATCCTTACATTCTTTCGCTTTTTCAAATTCCAAATTGTCAGCATACTGCTTCATTTCTAAGTGAAGCTTCTGAGTGACAAAAGAGACATCACCATTTAAAAAACGAGTGATGGATTGTCTAAGTTCTATATATTTGTTTTCTTGTACCTTATTGATGCAAGGGGCCAAACACTGCCCCATATGATAATAAAGACAAGGATGAGCAGGAATGTTTTGACATTTGCGAATGGGGAAGACCTTATTCATCAAGTCGATGACCTTATAAGCTTTTGAGGAGTTTGGATAAGGGCCGAAATAACGATATCCTTTTTCTTTATCGTTTCGTGTAATTCTCAAGAAAGGATCACCAGATTTCTTCAAGGCGATATAGGGATACATCTTATCATCCATCAACATGATGTTATATTTCGGATAATATTTATGAATAAGAGAAATTTCTAATAATAGAGCTTCTTTTTCCGAAGATGTTTCAATGATATCGAAATCGCGAATCTCCTGAACCATACGAAAAACTTTCCCAGTTTGAGGGCGGACAAAGTACTGTTTAACACGCTTGAGAAGCGACTTCGCTTTCCCGACATATATGATATTCCCTTGCTCATCTTTCATCTGATAAGACCCGGGTTTATCCGGAAGAAGGGAAATCTTCTGCTTCAAAACAGGATAGTCAAGATAACTCATTTCAAATGGACGACGGTCGCTCCAAGGCCGCCTTCTCCTTCTTGACCGAAGCGATAATCCTTCACGAATTCTTTATGGTTCGCAAGATATTTCCAGACAGCATTTTTTAAAGCAAACGTGCCAGCGCCGTGAATGATTCTGACACAAGTGAAATGGTGTAGTCTTGAAGAATCTAAGAATGAGACCACTTTTCTCATCGCCTCATCCACATGCATGCCGATGATATTGCACTCCATGCCTTGTGAGGGAGAAATGTTAAGATATGCAGTATCAATTGAACTGGTGTACTCCTTCTTGACTTTGACATCCTTTGCAGTCAGCTTCGCTCGTTTTAACCCAGAGATTCCTCTGCGGATTCTTAACCCATCTAAGTCGAGAAGAACTTCTTTCTTTTTCACCTCGAGAATCTTTCCTCTTCTACCATCCTCATCCTCGACAAGCTCACCAACTTTTAAGTCTGTCAAAACAGGGAAAGATTTTAAGACAGGCTCTTTTTCCTCTTGTGTCTTAATCTTGTTGAGTTCACCTTTCGCTTGAGAGACTTCTGAGTATTTCATCTCACCGGAGCTCTGCTTCTGCTCCCAAATTTTATCAATCTCTTTGATTCTCTCTTCAACAAGACGATCGACTTTTTGCGCGGCCTTCATCTTGATTGCGTTCTTTTCCTGATTCAAGGAATCGATTGCTTTTTGCTTTTTCTCAATGATGCGGTCGAGATCTTTCATTTTATTATCTAATTCTCTCTGCTTCTTCTCGTTGATGGAAACTTGCTCTGTGAGCTTCTCCATTAAAGCATCGGTATCTCGGTTGCTTCTTTCATTTTGGAACGCGATTGCATCTTTTAAAATCTCCTCTTTTAATCCGAGCTGTCTTGCCAAAAGAATGCCATAAGATTTTCCTGTGGTGTGAACGAGAAGACGATAAGTCGGAGTTAACGATGTATTATCAAATTCCATCGCTGCAATCTGAGCAAGAGGATCGCTTGAGGCATAGATCTTCATCCCATCAAAGTGCGAAGTCAAAAGCGTCAAACAATTGAGACGCTCAAAGTATTTCAAAAGCGCAACACCGAGCGCTTCTCCATCTTTCGGGCTCGTTCCCTCACCTACTTCATCGATGATGACTAAAGAGTTCTCATCCGCGGAATCAATAATTGTTTTAATTCCTAATAAATGAGAAGAGAAAGTCGAGAGATTATCCATCACCGACTGATTATCTCCGCCGATGAAAAAGACTTTTTTCACAAACGGAATGGAAGAATCCTGATGACAGGGAATCATCAAGCCGAGCTGATTCATATAAACAGAGAGCGCAACTGCTTTGATCAAAATAGATTTTCCACCAGCGTTTGGACCTGAAATCAACATCGCCTGGGGCTCTTTTCCACCCAGTGTCAAAGAGTTGGTGACAACTTTCTTCGCACGGAGTAACGGATGGAACAAAGCGTTTAACGACAACTCTTTCTCTGAAATCGAAGCGATTGTTCCATCGTAGGAAAGACCGTATTGAGCAGAGGCGTAGAATCGATCAAACTTCGCTAAGATCTCATTATCTCTTCTCAGTTGAGGAAGACTTTTTTGACATTTCAAAGAGAGGTCATGAAGCACTTTCACAATCTCATCCTGCTCCTCTTGCAGGAGACTGGAGAGATGATTCTGCAAATCGATCACCTCATAAGGGACGATAAAAACAGTCTCTCCTGTTGAAGAATATCCGATTGTCGCTCCTTTTACTGAACCTTTACAAGAAAGCTTTACAGGCAAAGCCTCCTGCCCTCCTTTCAAGGCGATTACATCGCTTGAAAGAGATGTGGAATAACGGTTTCGATACGTGTTCATGATATTCGTCAAATCACGCCTCGTTTCCCGGATTTTACTTCGGACATCTCTTAGCTTAGAAGAAGCGTTGTCACTGACAGTCCCATCGGATTCAATCATGGAAGAGATACTTCTCTTCAAAGTGACAACAGGATTTAAATCCAACGCATCATCGTTTAGATGAAAATATTCTTTCTTCTCAGAGAGAAGGTCATAAATTCGTTCTGATGCATCTAATAAATCAAAAATAGAAAGGAAATCAAACGGAGAGAGAACGCTCTGTTTCTCTAAACGAACGAAAATCTCCTGAAGATTTGGAAGGGAAGGAAGTGTAAATTCGATATGATTTGAGATCAGCCGAGTGAACTCTTCTAAATATTCGTGATATTCCTGAAGCTGATAGATATCCTTTGCAAGACAGGAATCAAAAGAGAATGTCTCTTTATTCTCATCAAACGAAAGACGTTCTTTGAGCTTTTCAATTACGATAGAAATCTCATCATGTAGTGTGTTGTTTGCCATGAATTGATTTTACCACATCGATAGGAAAATGAAACCGATAATGGTATACTAACCCTGTATGATTTACGCGAGATTTAAGACAGATTTAGCTCGTGCAGAAACAATTCGCGAGTTCTATCACGCCCAAGAAATTCAAGACGAGAAGAAACCGTACGAATATTTTTTTGTGAAGAAAAATCAAGTGATCATTCACGCGTATAAAAACAAAAAAGAGATCTACACCATCGTCTTCCAAAGCGAAGATGACAGCGCGATCGAAGAGGCAAATCAGTTTTCAAATGAACTCACCATCACTCATCAAGAAAATGTGAAGAAAGACAATCTCCAAGATGCCTATTTCGACTCTTGGGAAGATTTTGGAAAACAGATTGGAAGCGATGAAGTCGGTGTCGGTGACTTCTTTGGACCGTTGGTTGTCTGTGCCACTTACATTGAGCCGAAAGATATCGATTTTTTGGAAAAATATCAAGTCAACGATTCTAAGAAGATGAAAGATCCCTATATTTTATCGATTGGCCCTGTCTTAAAACGCCGCTTGAAAAATTATGTCATCATGCTCTCTGCTGACAAACTTTCTAGACTCAAAGAAGAAAACTTCAACATCCACAAAGCGATGGCCAAATGTCACAACCTCGCTCAGAAAGGCTTGATGGAGAAATACCAAATCCCAGAAGAAACCATTGTCTACATCGATCAGTTTGCTCCAGAAGAGGAGTACAAGAGACTTGTCCAAGATGATCTTATCTCAAATCCTCTTTATTTCAGGACAAGAGCAGAAAGCTACTTCCCTTCCGTCGCTGCAAGCTCTGTCATCGCTCGCTATACGTTTTTAAAAGAGTGGCAGCGCATGGAAGAAGACCTCCACACTCCAATCCCGAAAGGAGCCTCGAGTCAAGTCGACAAAGTTTACGGAAGATGATCTAAAACCATCGAGAAAGAAAAACTTGATCGTTACGTAAAACGCTTCTTCAGCAACTACAAAAAAGATTGAGATTCGCTATAATAGTAACGAGGAAAAAACATGCCTAAAAATTTACTCTTCACTTCCCTTTCTCTCATCAGCGGTATCTCAAAATATCAAGAGAAAGAAGAAGGCTCATTCAAAGGAATGGAAATCGAAAAGAATTCCACTTTTGTCATCTCTGGCACCTATTCCAACGTGAATAACTTCTGGGGAATCAGTGTCCAGAACACAGGGACAGAAGATTATTTCTACACCTTTGATGTGGAAGAAGATACGAAGTTCTACAGCAAAGGTGCTGAAATCAGCGCTGATCAAATCCGGGAAGGCGACAAACTGAAAGTTACGTATGATGGCTCAGTTTCCTTAGTCTACCCTCCGAAACTAAACGCTGTCTCAAAAGTTGAAATCGTCGAAGAAAAAAAGATAGATGAATAGAGCAAAGCTTTAAACATCTATCTTTTAATTTTATTTCTTTTCCTGATAGAAATATCTCAACATCTCTTTGAAGTAGTCGTCAATCGGAGCATAGAAGGTCATCCTCTGTAAGGTTCTAGGGTGGAGTAAGGAGAGAGAAAACGCGTGGAGAGCCTGCCCTTTCAAAGCAACTTTTTCATTCTTTCTTCCGTAGAGAGAGTCTCCGACAATCGGAAAACCGATATAGTTGAGATGCGCTCTGATCTGATGCGTTCTACCAGTCTCTAAGGAACACTTCAAAAGAGAGACTTTTCCATTGTTTGCCAATGTGACAAAATGAGTAATCGCATCTCTTCCTTTGTAAATATCAACCAATGCTTTTCTCACTGTGTGATTTGGTCTTGTCAAGGGCGCATCCACACGGAAAAAACGATCGGGAACACTGCCGTAGACTAAGGCAAGGTATTCGCGGTGAAAATCACCTTCTCTGACCTCTTGACCCAAAATCATCTCCGCTTCTGGATTTAACGCGACAGCGATAAGACCAGAAGTGTCTTTGTCGATGCGGTGGACGATGCCAGGGCGGTTGTTTTCACTCTCATCATCCTTGAATGCGAAACTCTCATCTTCTAAGAGTTGATTGACTAAGGTGTCATTCTTATGACCCGGAGCTGGATGGACAACAAGGCCTCTTGGCTTATTGATAATCGCGATGTCTTCATCTTTATAGACATAATCTAATTCGATGATTTCATCCGGCTTTTCCAATACTTTCTGTTCCTCTTTTACAGGAGTGAACACAATATCCATTTCTGAAGAGACAGCAAAGGAAGGAGAGGTAATAACCTTGGAGTCTACGCTGACTCCTCCGTTTTTAATCGCCTTTTGAGCTTGGCTTCGAGAGATGTTGAAAAGAGAGGCGACAGCGACATCAAGACGGGAAGAATCTATGGGTTTCATTCTTGCTTCTCCTCGCCTGATTCTTCCTTGTTTTCAGAATCAACTTCTTCTTTGTTTTCTTTTTCTTTCTCCTGAAGCTTCTTCAAAAGATCTTCTTGAGATTCTCCAGTCACATCTTTTCCCTGTTCTAAGGCTAACTTCTCAGCTTCTTCTTCCGCTTTGAGCGCTTTGTATTCTTTTTTGAATTCAATGACAAATCCAATAATTAAGAAGACAATGCCGATGGAGAGATAGTAGTCAGCGAGATTACAAATCGGAAAGGAAGGCCAGAAAGTGAAATGAAGGAAGTCGATGACACCGCCTTTGTAAATGCCAGCTTTTGCAAGACAACCGATACGGTCGACAAGATTTCCAATGGCGCCAGGAGCCATTAAGACAACCCCTGTCATCATGATTTTGTTATAGCGGTTGAAACGGAAAAGCAAATTGATAGTAAGCATGACAGAAGCAATCGAAGAGATGATGGTAAGCAACCACATCTGACCAGAGAAGGAGCCCCAAGCAGCGCCGAGATTCTGAGTGAATGTCATATCTAAGATGCCGGGGATAATCGGAGTTCCTTGTTTCGATAAATCGAGAGCAAGGTGATCAGGATCTCCGTTTGTCAGATAATGAAACGCAGCGATTTTGGTGAAATAGTCGCTTAAGAACAGACCGACAGCAACAAGTATCGCGATAATCCAAGTCACATAATTCAGCGATTTGAAGTATTTTTTGAAATATTCTTTTAATCTTGGAAACAGAGTGATGAAAAACTGTTTGACTTTATTCATGTTCCGGGTGCTCCATCACGAAGTGTTTCACCGCATTTGAGCAGCGATGGCAGAGGTGGTTCCCTTCAGAGTCTTCCTCGACTTCTTCAAAATAATTCCAGCAGCGATCACATCTATGCCCGTTATGCTTCTCGACTTTTGTCTCAGAAGCGAGACTAAAGGAAGAGAGAATGCACGCGCGTGCGACTTCTCCTTCGCCGAGTTTGTTTATAAGCTCCTTTTCCTCTTCTAAAACCGGGAGATATGCAACACTTGCCTCCGATGAAGAACCGATGACTTGACCTTTTCTCAAAGGCTCTAAAGCGGTGTTGATATGACCTCTTAAGGCCAAGAGAGTCTGATATTCTTTCTCGAGTTGTAAATCGATTTCCCCTAAGACAGGATAGTCTTCTAAGGCAATGGATTCCTTGCGAGAAAGGATCTCTAAACTGTTATAAATCTCTTCACAAGTGAAGCAGAGAATCGGAGAATAAGCGATCGCAATGTTCTTGCAAATCTGATACATCACACCTTGGCAATCTCTTCTTCTCTTACTATCTTTCTCATCGCAATAAAGAGTATCTTTGTTGTAATCAAGATAGAATGAGGAGAGATCATTGACAAAGAAGTTTGTTAAAATTGCAGTGACATTACCGAAATTATAATCGTCATAGGCTTTCTTCATATCGGCGAGGACAACTTTAAGATGATTGATCATCATCTGATCAAGAAGCGATAAATTCTCCAATTTATAGTCGGAAGAATAACCGTGTCCTTCATCATCATCCTGGAGGTTAGCAAGCACGAATTTGAAAGTATTTCTGATTTTTCTGTACTGATCTGCGCAAACCTTTAACAAGTCCTGACTGAGCTTAATCTCAGAGGTAGTGTAATCGATGCTTGTGGTCCAAAGTCTTAAGATATCCGCACCGAACTTGTCGCAGATGGTGACCGGATCAATACCATTTTTCTTAGATTTTGAGAATTTCTCACCGTTTTGGTCGACAATGAAACCATGTGTGAGAATCTTTTTGTATGGACTTTGTCCAGTATAGGCGACAGAGAGAATCATAGAAGCGTTATACCAACCGCGGTACTGATCATTTCCTTCAAAGTAAAGGTCAGCAGGGAAGGGGTGATCAAGAGCGATATCGCTACCTAAGAAAGAAGAGCCGGAATCAAACCAGACATCCATGATATCTTTTTCTTTGGTGAAGATGCCGTTAGGAGAGTGAATGGAAGTATATCCTTCCGGAAGAAGGTCTTTCGCTTCTTTCTCATACCAAATGTCAGATCCATATTCCGCAAAAAGCTTCTCTACATGATCAAACAAAACTTCATCTAAGAGAGGTTCTCCATCCTCACCGTAGAAAATCGGAATCGGAACACCCCAAAGTCTCTGACGAGAGATGCACCAGTCATCGCGGTCTGCTAACATGTTCTCAAAACGGATCTTACCCCAGCTCGGAAGATAGGAGACTTTGTCCGCTTCTTCTAAGAGCTTCTCTTTGATTTTAGAAATAGAGCAGAACCACTGATCTGTCGCACGGAAAATTGTCGGCTTTTTCGTTCTCCAATCGTGCGGATAGGCGTGGACAATATCTTTCGTGCAAAGGAGATTTCCGTTCTCTTTCATCATGTTGATGACTTTTTCCGAACAATCCTCATAGAATAAACCTTCCACTTCTTTCCCAGCACCTTCGTTCATATAACCCTTCGCATCGACTGTGCAGACAATGGGAAGGTTATATTTTTTGCCGATACGGTAGTCATCAGCACCATGTCCAGGACCTAAGTGGACAATACCAGTACCGGAATCATCCGTGACATAGTCATCGATACAGACCGGGACAAGACGATCCTGATAAGGATGCTTCACCAAGACACCTTCCACATCTCTTCCAGTGAACTCAGCGATAAGGTTCATTCTCTCAAAGCCGACCGCTTCTTTTAACTTTTCAGCGAGGTCCTTGAGCATGACATAATTTCCTTTTTCCGTCTCGAATAAACCATAGACATATTTTGGATTTAAACAAAGACCCTGGTTAGAAGGAATGGTCCAACCTGTGGTAGTCCATACTAAGAAAAAGTCACCATTTTTAACAAACTGATTTCCTTTTTCCACCTCAAAGCGGAAATAAATCGTAGTCGCTTTGACATCGTGATATTCAATCTCAGCTTCCGCGAGAGCAGATTCACTCGACCAAGACCAGTTGACCGGTTTCAATCCTTTGTAGATCAAGCCATCCATCGCCATCTTCGCAAAGACTTTGATCTGGTTGACCTCATAGGATTTATCCAAAGTTAAATATGGGTGTTTGTAATCGCCTAATACACCGAGGCGGAGCATCTGCTCTCTCTGGCGGGAAACTTGAGAAAACGCATATTCTCTACATTTCTTACGGAAGTCAGAAGGTGCAGTTGTCCTGCGGTCAACTCCTGCTTTTGTGACACAGTTTTCAATCGGTAAACCATGAGTGTCCCAACCAGGAGTATACGGGACATAAAATCCTTCTAAATTCTTCGAGCGGATGATGATATCCTTGACAATTTTGTTGAGCGCGTGACCAGCGTGAATTTCACCATTTGCGTAAGGCGGGCCGTCATGAAGATAGAACGGTTTCTTTCCGGAACGATTTTGAAGCATCAATTCATAAATGTCTCTCTCATTCCAACTCTTCGCCATATCTCCTTCCCAAGAAGGAAGATTTGCTCTCATCGGGAACTTTCCCTTCGGCATTGTCAATGTCTTTTTGATATCCATAGATAGACCTCCGATTTTACAAAATAAAAATCATTTCAAAACAACTATAAATTATATAAGAAATATTAGTTTAAGGAAAGGATAATCAAACCTGTTCTTCCATCGCAACAGTATTATCATCACAGTTCGGGTCAAGTTCAAAGAAAATCTGATAGATTCGATTCTTTTCTTTTTCTTCTTTCTTCACCTCTTCCTCTTGAAGATAGAACGGCGTATTAAAAGCAAAATGGAAAATATCTTCGAAAAGAATACCATTGAGACGGAGAGACTGAACACATGTGTGCGTCATATTGTCATAAAGACAGGTGGTGAAATGACCTCTCAGTCTTTTCTGAACTTGCTTGATTGCATGTTCTGAAGACATCGTGTCGCTCGTTCCTCTTAAAAGAAGTACATCTTGTGAGATTTTTCGGATATATTTTCGATTAGATAAAACAGAGAGGAAAATGTTGATCAGTAAGAAAGGCATTCCTTGGACAGTCTGTCTTCCAATCGCCTTGCTGACTTTCTTTCCGTATTTCTTTTTGAGCTTTGCGTATTTGCTTGCAAACTTTAAATAGCCAGGAATCATGTTATTCATTACACAGTCATAAATCGGCGCGATAAAAATCACTTTGCTGATCCAGTCTTGATGTTTGTATGCCATCTTGGCAACTAAAGAACAGGAAAAAGAATAACCGGAAAGGATAATCTGATATCCCTTAGCGCGATATTCTTGAATCTTGTTTTCAATTCTTTGTTCAAATAGTTTTTTTCTATGGCTTTTCTTATCACTCGCTTCAAACAAAAATACAGGAACGATTTCACAAAGGGGATAATCTTTTTGATATGCGGAGCGGAAATACTCACACATCGGAAGCGCATCGTGAGTGTCTGTTGTCTGGAAACCGTTGCAGCAAAGAATCACAGTCTTTTCCAAAGGGGATAAGATTTTGATCTGGTCATCGATTGTCTTTGTGA
>JALFLX010000030.1 GCA_022774485.1 Bacilli bacterium | reverse complement strand
AAGATGACAGGGATGACAATCGGGTTTCGATGGCTTTCACGATAGAGGAAATGTTGGCAGGAGGTTCTCACGACAGTCTTGATATCTGAGAAAGTGATTTTGTTTTGACTGTTCATCAAGCGCATGACATCGATAGCGATGATTTCACTGGCTTTGTTCTGAAGGCCTTTTTTGTTGGCGGAGATGAAGCCTTTGCTCTCGACAAGAGGCTTGCTGATCAACTGATTGTTCTTTGTATCGATCATCAAGAAGACAGCGACCATGCCTTCATTGATTAAAGTGGAGCGGTCTTTGATGACAGAATTTGAGATACCGACAGGATTCTTTCCATCGATGTAGATGGAGTCAGCAGTGATAGGAGTTCCTCTGCTGACTTTGTGGTTGATCATGGTTAAAACGTCACCATTTTCACAGACAAATGTGTGGTCTTTTTCTAAGCCGCACTCAACACCGATTCTGGCGTGGAGCTTGAGCATTCTGTACTCGCCGTGAATCGGCATGAAATAGTGAGGACGAGCGAGTTTCTGGAGAAGTCTCATTTCTTGTTTAGAAGCATGTCCTGAGGCGTGGAGATTATATAGGACAGAGTTTGTGACAACACTCGCTCCTAATCTGGTGAGCTGGTTGATCAAGCGGTTGACTAAGCAGGTGTTTCCGGGGATGACAGAGGAAGATAAGACAATGGTATCTCCTGGCATGACATGGATGAAGCGGTGATCACCCCTGGCGATGCGAGAGAGGACCGCCATTGGTTCACCTTGGGTTCCAGTGCAGAGGATTGTCACTTGATCTGGCGGAAGAACTTTGAGGTCTTCCGGCCTTGCTAAGTAACTGTCGGGAAGTTTAATATAACCGAACTCTCTAGCTGCTTCGATGTTGCTTTCCATGCTTCTTCCGAAGACAATGATTTTTCTGCGGAATTTGATGCTGGTTTCGATGATCTGCTGGATACGGGAGATGTTGCTTGAGAAGGTGGAGATGATCAATCTACCGCTGGCTTCTGAGAAGACATCCTGAATGCCGCGGATGACTGTTCTTTCACTCTTGGTGTAGCCTTCTTTTTCGGCGTTTGTGGAATCGGCCATCAACAAATCGATTCCCTTATCTCCGAAACGGGTGAGTTTGGAGAGGTTGAAGTCTCCATCTACCGGAGTGAGGTCGATTTTGAAGTCGCCGGATTCGACAATTGTTCCTTGCGGAGTGGTGATGTACAGACCGAAAGAATCTGGGATTGAGTGTGTGACATGGAAGAATTCGACTTTGAAGTCTCCAAAGTGGAGGACATCATCTTCCCTGTATTCTATAATCTTGGTCGATGTCGGGATTTTGTTGTCTTGAATCTTGTGACGGATGAGGGCACAAGCGATCTTCGGTGCATAGATGACAGGAATATCAATCTGACGGAGCAAGAATGGAATACCGCCGATATGATCTTCGTGACCATGGGTGATTACCAAACCTTTGATTTTTTCTTTGTTTTCCACTAAGTGAGTGAAGTCCGGGACGACATAATCGACACCGGGCATGCTCGCATCAGGAAACATGACTCCGCAATCGATGATTAAAAGAGAAGAGTCGTTCTCGATGCAATAGAGATTCTTACCGACTTCTCCAAGGCCGCCTAACGCGTAAATTTCCACAGGAGAAGATAAGATTCTTTTTAATTCAGCCATAACTAAATACCTCGTGTGATGTTGTTGAATTTCATGTCAAAAGCGTCTTTGAACACAGTTTTGTTTCAGGCGCTCTTATTTCGTCAATTATTTTACTCAGTTTTTAATAAAAAAGAAAGCGTTGTATACAATGTGTTTACGCTTTCTTTCGTTTTATTCGATGCGGATTGCGTCAGGATCTTCTTTTAAAGGATCTTTCTGATCAATTCTCTCATAATAGAGAACACCATCGAGATGATCGTATTCGTGTTGGAACACAATCGCAGGATAACCAGTGAGTTTTAATGTGACATCTTTATGAGAGATGACATCATAGGCTTTCATGGTGATTTTGTAGTAGCGGTAGACATATCCTTTCACATCAGTGGGAACAGAAAGGCATCCTTCACCGGTGCAAAGATATGCTTTTTTGACAGAGGAAGAGATGATTTTCGGATTGACTAAGCCGTACTCATATGTCTTTCCGTTGTCTTCAAAATAAATGGCGAAGAAACGCTCGGAGATACCGATCTGAGGTGCGGCGATACCGACACCTGGACGGATGTGATACTTTTCAGCAATCTCTTCATCTTGACTGCACTTGAGGTAATCAACCATGTCTAAGATCAACTGCTCTTTTTCTTCTGATAAGGGAAGAGAAACCAAAGCAGCTTTTTGATGTAAGACAGCATCGTCTTTTGTGAATATTTTAAATTGTTTCATAGCGGGAAAATTATAACATGTTTTTTTGAGATGGTGGTTGAATTTCCCAATTTTAAACAAAACTATGTATAATAATTGGCGATGACAATCGAACAATTTCAAGAGTTAGAGCTCAGCTTTATTCACGATCTGAAACAATCAGAACCTTATTTATCTTGTAAGAAACTCTCATCTCAACTTGAGGAGAATGAGGAGATTATCTCTCTTGTGAAAGAGAGGGATTCTTTGCTTTTGCAAGCGGAGAAAACGGAAGACTCTAAAGAAAAAGCAGAGGTGTTGAAACAGTATCTGAAGAAACAAGAGGAAATTGATAACCATCCTTTGATGAAAGAATATCTTTCCTCGTATCAGAGGTTGAACCGTATTCTTCTTCATCTTCAGGATGAGCTCAATAAGGAGATCTTATTATGATCCGAATTATTCAAGGAACCTACAAAGGTCGTTTTTTGAAAGTCCCTGACTCCAATGTCACAAGACCGACAATGGATAAGGTGAGACAAGCGATCTTCAACGCCATGAAAGATAAACCCCAAGGCGCTGTCTGTGTCGACCTTTTTGCAGGAAGCGGTGCGATGGGATTAGAGGCTCTCTCAAGAGGGGCAAAGACTGTTTATTTCAATGAGAAAGATCGTGGAACGTTCCAGGTCATGAAAGAGAATATTCTCTCTTTGACCAAAGATGACAGCCAGTTTGTGATGTCTCTTTCCGATTACCGTCTCTTTTTAAAACGGTATCGAGATGTGAAGTTCGACCTCATCTTCTTAGATCCTCCCTACCGCTTTAATGTCAATCATGACATCATGGAAGAGATGATTCAGAGAGGTATGATCAATCAGGATTGCATGTTTGTCTCTGAACAGGAGAAACCCAATCTTCCTTTAGATGGATTCGAGATGAAAGAATATCGCTACGGACAAAAATATGTAGCGATTTACCGCAAGGAGGCTCTATGAAAATCGCAGTGTATCCAGGTTCGTTTGACCCGTTGACTAACGGCCATGTCGATGTCGCATTACGAGCGAGAAAAATCTTTGATAAGATCATCATCATGGTGGCAGATAACGCCAGCAAGAAAGGAAGATATCTCTTCAGTGCAGAGGAAAGAGTCGAAATGGCAAAAGCCACCTTTGCTCAGTACGATGGCTTTGAAGTGGTCTCTACAGAGAAACTTGTCGTCAAGGAAGCAAAAAAGCTCGGCGCACAGGCGTTGATTAGAGGACTCCGCGCGGTCACAGATTACGAGATGGAATACCAGCTTCATGAAGTCAATGAATTCATTGAGCCTGAAGTCGATATGGTCTATCTGATGGCTCATAAAGATCAGGCGTTTGTCTCTTCTTCAAACATCAAAGAGATTTTCTTCCAAGGCGAGGATATCTCAAGTCTTGTCCCGACTCCTGTCTTAGAGGCGATGAATCGTAAATTCAACAAATAAAAAGAGCAACTGCTCTTTTTTGTTTTGAGATGTCTTCTAAGGAACCCTAGCGTCTTGCAAAATATCTCTTCACTTTTTCATTGAGTTTTGGATAGATTCTCTCAACAAACCACTTCTCAGTGGATGCTTTGAGTGCTTCCTCAAACGTAAACCATTTCAGAGATGAATTTTCATCTTCTTTGATGTGCAGAACTTCCCTTTCATCCGCTTGAAGAAGATAAGTGAGATTGAGATGGAGATGTGAGGAGACATACTCTCCCCTTTTTATGTGACCATTTACCGTGAGAGATTCTAATGAGAAGATTTCTTCTGTGACTGGGGCAATGGATGTTAATGAACTTTCTTCTTTCGCTTCTTTTAAGGCGACCTTGAGAAGGTCAATCTCTCCATCAGCATGCCCACCTAACCAGCTGTAGGAGCGATAAATGTTGTGATAACACATCAGGACTTTATCGTGTGTTTCATTGATAATCCAAGCAGAGGCTGTCATGTGAGCAAGAGTATCTTTTCGAGTGAAGATCTCTTCTCTTTCTTTTAACGCGGAAAGAATCAGCTCTTTATCGTGCGTTTCTTGTTCGTTATACGGGGTGTAAGATTCAATCTGTTGAATCAGTTCTTCTCTTGTCATACCTCACCTCTTGAGCCTTAGATAGAAACAGAGATGTGTCTCTTTTCGATCGATTCTAGCATTGTAAATATCTTGCATGATTTTATAACAAAAGAAACCGGACTTCTCGATGACTTTGATCGATGCTTTATTTTCTTGGTTAGCACGGATGAAAAGAAGGTCAGTTTCCCCTTCTTTGATCAGCTCTTGAATCACTTCATTCATGAGCTCTGTCATGATGCCTTGATTCCAGTAGTCTTTTGAAAGCACATATCCGATCTCATAGGTGTGTTCACACTCGGGGAAATCATTTGACAAGGAGGAAGAGCTAAGCTCAAAAGAACCGATAATTTTTCCGCTTTCTCTATCGGTGATCGCAAAGCAGTTTGGATTTTTCAAAAAGACATTGTAAAGGACACTTTGAGATTCTTGGACATTGGCATGGTGTTTCCACCCCGCTCTTTCTCCAACCCCTTCAACAGAAGCGTATTGATAGATTTGTTCTTCATCCCCTTCACGGAATTGACGTAAGATGACTCTACTTGTCTTAACTGGTTTCATAGGTAAAGTATACAGGATTTTACAAGAAAAGAGAAAAGAAAAGGACCGCTTGTGCGGTCCTATGATTTATTTTGTTCCTTTGTAGAGCTCGAAGTGATAGACGTCGTGCATCATGGTGGAGACATTGATAGCGCTAGAGAAGGATAATCCGCTTAAGGGACCCATGATGACCTGAGCCGGTTTGCAGTACTGGATGATGTTAGTCTTCTCTGCATCCGCTTCATAAGCGGTGGTCTCAGTGATGTAATTCTTCGCTTCCTTATCTTTGATGAAGGTGATGATCATCGGAGTAGGAAGGGTTCCGCCAGTGGTGTCAGCAGTTAAATCGTTGTTGAGGGTATCTTCTGTGACTGCAGAGGACTTGTGAGTGTCATCCTGATCTAAGTAGGTATCCTTGACAGCGAACTGGACATCCATCTGCTGTTCGAGAGTGATATAAGAGTTATTGTAGTAATCGTATTTACCAGAGTTTGTAGCAGCCTTATCGTCATCGTCGATATCCCAAGAGACATCGATGGTGTAGAACTTGATTTTTCCTTCACCGTATTTCTTGTTGAAGTTCTTGTACCAGTTCTCTAAATTTTTCTGAAGAGTGTTGCAAGAATCGCAATTGCTCTTATACATCATGACAACGAAGCCTTGTTTGTCGTTGTTGAAGTTGATTTTGTTGTCATCGGTCATGGTATAGTCACCCATGTAACCGTTGCAGCTGGTGTCGCTTCCATCGAGGTAGCTGTTGAACTTCTTGTAGTCGATGCGATGCTCATCGTAGAAGGTGGAGGTGTTGTTGTTGATGGCGCTGGAGATCCCCTTGACAACATAAGGAATGGAGACGACAATGCCGACAACAACGCCGACAATCAATAAAACCTGAAGCCAAGCAGCTTCTTTAAACCATTCCCATGCCGCAACCGCACGAGCACGAGCTTTGCCTGTTTTCTTTTCGTTAGAAGAACTCATGAGGCCTCCTCCTTGTTAGCACACATCCCGACAATATATGAATGTTGTTTTTCACTAATGGTGCCCCGAGCCAGAATCGAACTAGCAATTGGTCCTTACCAAGGACCCGTTATACCACTTAACTAAGGGGGCATAAAATCGTCGCGTGAATAAATATATCGAATTGAGACGATATTGTCAACAAAATCAAGCAACTTTCCATGAAAATATCAAAGGAAGAACGTCTTGTTGACGAGGGATAGTATATCATATTTTTTTCATTAAGTTATATTTTTTTGATTAACATGATACATATATTTATAAAAGAGAGAGG
>JALFLX010000017.1 GCA_022774485.1 Bacilli bacterium | reverse complement strand
AAGCGCCAGCATCGGTAGTGAGCTCGTTTAAGAGCTTGATAAACTGGATCGAATAGGCAGGAATATAGATGAAGTCGATGTTGGTCTTAGGGTCTTTAGAGATGATAAACCATCCGCATTTTGCAAGCTTGCGGATGATGTAGTTGACCTTGTCTGATAACACGGCGTATTCATCGTCAGGATCAGAGGGTTGTGAAAATTCGACGCGCTCGCTTTCATCGCGGTCGTCGAGGCGGTCTTTCTCCACAGAAAAGAGATTCATAATCTCCCCACCTTGCGATTTCAAAAAAGTGACGTAGTCAGTCTTTTTGATATCGGTGTGATAGAGTTTCAGCATGTGGTAAAGGGAGATGAGGGCGAACGAGTAAACGGCTTTATATTTCCTCGATAAGGGCAAAAAGAGCTCTTCGGGAATCTTGTCAAATAATCTATTCAAAGTGCTACCACCTTTTCCTTCATTTTCAACACTAAAATTATAAACGATATCAGTGTTTTATTACAATAAAACATCGAGAAAAATCACGAGAAGTTCCCGTTTGTGATATGAAAAAAATACATTTCAAAAAGAAGGTAAAAAAACGGCGTGATCTCACACGCCGTCAACTTACTTTTTCGCTTCTTTTGAATAGATGTTCATGACCTTAGCCATCTTCTTATCCGAGTAGTTGTTGAAACTCTGGATGAGAGAGGACTCTTTTGCTCTGAGCTCATCTGTCGCTTCTTTTAAGAGGAAACGGCACTTTTCAGAGAGTTCTGAGGCAGTCATCTTGGAGTACTCTTCCTCGTAGATTGGAGTCAGGTACTTCACTTGAATCGGATACACTTTGAAGTGGAATTTTTGATGGAGAATGCGGTTTGTCAAAAACATGGCGACTGGGACAATAGGCATTCCTCTCTTGGTGGCGATTTTAAAGGCGCCAGGATGAAAATCTAACAGGGGGAAGTCAGGAGCTTTGGTTCTAGTCCCTTCCGGATAGATGAGATAAGAGAGCTCGGGGTTATCATCGAGCTGTTGGTCGATCATTTTGTAGGTTTTGATTTCTTTTCTGAGATTTCCTCTGTCTAAGTAAGCAGGATCAATTGAGGTGACGATTTTTCCGATAAAGGGGTATTTTTCAATCTCTTTCTTGGCGACAAAGGTGACAGGATCTTTGCTGACTGCTAAGAAGAGGACAGGATCGATTAAGGAAGTGTGGTTTCCGATGTAGAGCTTTTGACCTTGGGGGATATTCTCTTCTCCTGAGACAACAAAGCGAACGCGGAAGCCGCCGTCGCAAACTTTTTGACAGTTCTTCTTGAGATAGTTGATCCTATCGATGAGAGGATAATCCTCTTTGTGTTTGAGCATTTTTTTAGCCCTGTGGTTGACAGCGATTACTGTTCCGCCGCAAGAGCAGATGAGACGAATCCATTTTCTCATGCGTTTTCCTCCTTGAGCACACGACCGGTGTTCTTCTTCTGTAAGAAAACATTGACCGATAAAGCGTTGATGATTCCTAACCGGATGTAGAAGTTCGAGTCTTGAATCAAACCGGTGTCGTTAAACACCAAGGTTGTGTAGTCGTTGAAGTCATATAAGACAGAACTCTTAGTGGGGTTGAAGATGACATAAAGCTTATGTTCAGGCAAGTCATAATTGATTTTCAAAGCTCCTTGAGGGAGGTTTTCAAAGGTGATGTGACTCGGGAGATTGGAATAATAATCCTTAGCCAAAGCGATGAACTGTTTTTTAAGCATCACCGCATCTGTGAAAAAGCGGAGCAGGTCTTTTCTCTCAGATAAAAGTTTGTAGTCAAAGCCGTTGATGTCATCACCAGCGTTGTAGGAGTTAGGGCAAAGCTTTTTGGAGTGACCGATTTCTTGACCTTCATAGAAGAAGGGAATACCGCAGGCGAAGAGAGTGGCGATGTGAAGAAGTTTGATTCTCTTCAAACGCTCGATTTCAGTCTCATCACTGCAGGCGAGAGAGAGCTTGTCAAAGAGGGTGAAGTTGTCGTGACACTCCACATAGTTGACTGACTGCTTGTAGCTAGAGAGCATCGGAGCGAAGGCTAAAGTCGTAGCAGAACCTAACATGACATGTTTGAATCCATCGATGTAGTTGGTGTCTCCTAAGAGATAGCCTCTGACATAGATTTCCGATTCGCTGCTCTTTCCTTTTGCAACATCTCTATAGCGGTCATTGAAGAACCCGACTCCTTCCAACTTACCTGAATTATAAAGACTCGCTTTTTGGTCAAACGGCAAGTTTGTCCATAAATCCCAACCTTCTCCATAGAAGATAAGGTCTTTCTTTTTTCGCAGTGTTTTCTCTTTGGCAAGATTGATAGTCTCGACATCTAAGATGCCCATTAGGTCAAAGCGGAAGCCGTCGATATCGTAGAAGTCAACCAGGTGGACCATCGAGTCAATGATGAGTTTTCTCGCCATGAAGTTCCTTGATTCGATGTCGTTTCCACAGCCAGAGCCATTTGAGAGAGTACCGTCTGGATTGTGACGGAAGTAGTACTGAGGGACTAAGATTGACAAGGAGTTGAACTTAGTGGAATAAAGGTGGTTATAGACTACATCGAGGGTGATGCGGATGCCTCTTTGATGGTATTTGCTGACAAGTTTTCTAAAAGAAAGGACACGGTCATAAGGATCGTTTGGATTTTTGGCATAGCTTCCTTCTAAGGCAAAATAAGACATCGGGTCATAGCCCCAGTTGTATCCGGCTTTGGGGTTATCGTCATCGACTGTCTGGAAGTCGAGCACAGGCATCAACTGGATGTAGTTGACACCGAGGGATTGAATGTAATCGATGCCGATGGGCTCTCCATTGGAGCTGGTGAGTCCTTCTTTGTAGAAGAGATCGTAGGTTCCTCTTCCTTCCTCTTTGGTAAGAGAGGTCATATCGCGGATGGAGCATTCGTAGATGATGCTCTCGGTGATGTCATTGATTTTCGGTAAGAGTCTGTTGTTGGTGTCGATTGCTTTCACGCGCTGAGGGTTGATGACAAAGCCGTTTCTGGTGTTGGAATCCACTGAGAACGCGTAAGGGTCGACCACTTTATAAATGGTGGAAAAAATCTCTGCTTCATAGACATACATCGACTCATCTAAATCGCCTTCGATGGTGACGCTGAAGATGCCTTTTTCTGGGTCTCTCTTCATGAGATGGCACTCTTCTTGACGGGCTCCTTTTCTCTTTAAGACAAGGATGATTCTCGTCGCGAAAGGAGAGAAGACACGGAAGGTGGTTTTCTTTGGAGTGTAGATTGCACCGAGTTGTCCATCGTATCTATACTGCGCTTCAAATTCTGGGGTGGAGGCGAGATAGGAGATATCGATTGGGATGAAGTAGTTGTGCATGGTGCGAAGCTCATATCTTTTGCCAGGGATAAATTTCCCTTCTTTGGTGGTGAGGGTGTAGATGCGAGAGGAGTGGGACTCGGAGATAGAAATCGGAGTTAATGTCTGCTTTCTCTTCCCATCGATATAGAGATCGAAAGACTTCAAAGTGTCAAAGCAAAATTCTTTGCTTACGAAGACTTCGATGATGCGATCACTTTTCGCTTTGCTGTGAAAGGTTCTCTCCATGGTAAATTATCTCTTTTTGGCGAAGCAGCAGGCGCGTCTGAATTCTCTAAAATCTCCTAAGAAGTGCTTGATGGCAGAGAATGATACACGGCTTGCGTGGGCGGCTAAGGAGGTGTATGCGATATGGTTTGGGAAGGAGGTCGCAAAGGCTTCTAAGGCGGAAACTGGGGAGCCTAACTTCTCAAAGACAGAGGCTAAATATTCTTCCTTGAGCTGGTTGAATCTCTTCTTATCCACGTGGTTATTGATTCTCGCTAAGAACTTACCCATGAATTCGATAAGGGCTTCTGGTTCTTCCGTGAAGAAGGTGAGATAGAAATAAGCATCTTCTCCGCCCTGTTTAAATTCAGCTTTGACTAAATCCGCTTTTTGATCCGCGATGGCATCTAAGAAGATAGGATTCTTTAAAAACGCAGTGTCTGCAAAGAGTTCATAGAGGAAGAAGGCGCTCTCGCCATAGGCTTCATAGATTGTCTTGCGAGAGGGAAATTTGAAACCATAGGTTAAAAGAGAGCGGTTGATGCCACTTTCGATCTCGACATATTCCTCGTTGACAACATCGTATTTCTCCTCACCTTTGCGAGGTTCTTCTTTGAGGGGAATCTCTTTTGCAAACTTGAGGCGGTTTGCTTCCACCAAGACATTTCTCGGGTCATCGGGAAGAGAGAAGAAGAGAGTGATGTATCGAGAGGTGTAATAGCACTCTTGAATCTTTCTGAGAGTGGAAGCGTGAATCAGGTTGAGTTCTTCTTTGGTAGGATAGATGCTCTCCTGAATCGGAGAGGCTAAATAAAGAGCATCTAACAGGGCATCTTTGCTTCTTTCTAAAGGTGTGTCGTGCTCTTGGATGGTTAAGAGAATCTCCTGCTTCTGTTTCTCTAATTTTTCTTCTGTCAAACTCGGAGAAGCGATTTTCTCCATGAGTTTCTTCAGGCATAAGAAGAGGTCATCTCCTAAAGTTGTGAGCTTGAACATCGTGTAAGAATAATCGATGTCGAGGCTGATTTTCACATTGTGGAAGGCGAAGAAAGAGGTGAGCTCTTCATCGAGAAGAGAAGCGGCGAGAACATACATCGCGCCGTGAGGAATTTTGGTTCCTTGGACTTGGCTTGCTTGATTGACACCGCCTTTGGAAAGGTAGACAACAGCGCTTTTGATATCGCTGTTTCTAGGGATTGAATAGACATCAATCCCGTTTTCTAATCTGTCGTGATAGAAAGGGCACTTTAAGTGTCCGTAATCGCATTTGACCATAGTTCTTCCTCCTAGATGAGTTTCGCGTTGAGCGCTTTGACAAAGTCTATTTTCTTTAAAGCTTCTTTTAGCTCTTCTTTGCTGAAGTCTTTTCCGGTGAAGAAGAATTCACCCGGTTCGATTTCAAAGTCTCTGAACTGAAGCATCTGTCTCACGGTCTCTCTTTGATCGCTCAGGCGGGAGAGATTCTGATCGTGTATATCTAGAAGGCCTTCCCGATAAGACTTCTCATCGAGGCTGTTTAAAATGAAACCTTCTTCAAGGGGAAGCTTTGATGCAAGCAGTGCTCCTTTTAAGACATCGACAGAAAGGATAATAACACCATTTTTTGGAGAGAGAAGATAAGCGTTAGAACGAACTGGGGATCCGAAGACCTTATGAAGTCTTTCGATGAGATTTGCTCGGATTGTGGCTAAGGCTTGCAAGGAAAGGAAGAAATCACTTTCGTTTTTCACCTCTTCCTGGAAAGAAAACACAAGGGCTACTCCTTCTTTAGAAAGGTTTTTCGAGAGGATATCCTCTTCTGGAATCTCGACTTTCACTTTGGGAAGTGATGTTGTCTTTGCAAAAGAAACAAGCGGATTCTCTTTCTGTTGTGGCCCTAAAAAGATGACATCAGAAATGACACTTTTTCTTAAGGCATCCAAGGCTTTTTGAACCTCTTCAAGCTTCATGGCTTTGAGCTTTTCCTCATTGATTTGAGGGAACGCTTCACGGGAAGAAAATCTCTTCAAAAATTCATCTTCTAAGGAGAATGTCGCAAGCTGTTCGGCTTTGAAAAGGACTTTTTCTTTCGCGAAAGCGAATGTTTTTTCCTCGGTGTTGAGGACACTTTCCGGGTAGGATAAGAGCATCTCAAGACCTTTTTGGTAAGGGTTGACAAAGGCGTATTTTAAACTGTCTGTCTGGGTTTGAACGAGTGTGGAGAGAAAGATAGGAGCATTGTCAAAAGAGACAGAATATGCGATCCTTCCACCGGCATAGGCGCTGATTCTCTTCTTCTGACGGGGGAGAGATCTTGTCAAAAGCTCGGCTAAGAGCAGACAAGATTCCACGGAGATCTCAGCGGGGAGCATCGTGCGTTTGACGATAGTTCTCGATGAGAAGTTACGATTTTCAAGTGCTGTAGAAAAGTTCATGATTTCACCTCATTACGAAACGGATAAACTGCGGGGCCAAGCTCGTATTTGCCTTCATATCCAGGCATGAGAATCTGTTGACTTGCCATTGTGGTCAAGAACTGCTCTGCTTTTTGAGAACTGAGTTGGAAGTTTCTCATTAAGCTCTCTTTGGATGTGATTCCAGTGTTGATGACAAAGTCTTTGACTCTGTCGTAGAGAGCTTTGGTCGGATCTTCTTCAATCTGAGCTTCATCTTCCTCTTCCATTTCGGCGAGTTCGATGAAGGCTTTGTCGTAGACTGGAGTGCCTGCCTTGTCTTTGACATAGGCTAAGACACGGTCAATCTCATCGTTTGCTAAGAACGGAGACTGAGCGCGGATCAATGATTTCTTGGTGGGATTCTTAAATAATAAGTCGCCTTTTCCTAATAAGGTTTCTGCGCCGACTTCATCAAGGATAACACGGCTGTCAACCTGAGAGGAGCAGGAAAGACCAATCCTGCATGGGATGTTCGCTTTGATTGTCATCGGGACATTGTCTTTGCTCGGACGCTGGGTGGCGATGATGAGATGGATACCGGCAGCTCTTGCTTTTTGGCCTAAGCGCTGCACGTTGATCGTGACATCCTTTCCACCGACCATCATCAAGTCTGCAAATTCATCGATGACGCAGACAAGGTAAGGAAGCTCTGGTAAGAAAGCTTCTTTTCCAACACGATACGCGAGATATTCTTCGAAGTTTGAAAGTTTGTATTCAGAGAGCATATGGAAGCGTCTCTCCATCTCATCGACAAGCTTTTTAAGTGCTTGAACTGCAGTGTTTGGCTGAGAGATGACAGGGCAGAAGAGATGAGAACAGTCGCGATAACGAACGAATTCAACTTGTTTGGGATCGATGAGAATCAATTTCATCTGAGAAGGGTAGTTTCTCATGATGAGGGTGAGAATCATCGAGTGGACTAAGACGGATTTACCAGAGCCGGTCGTTCCGGCGATAAGGAGATGAGGCATCTTGTTGAGCGGATAGATGATGACATTGCCAGAGACATCCTTACCGATTGGTAAGAGAAGGTTGTCTTTGGTGTTGACTTCGATGTTTTCAAAGACTTCGCGGAAGCTCACTGCCATCGGAGCAGCGTTTCCAACCTCGATGCCAGAGGTGCTTCTTCCTTCGACAACGGTTTCAACACGGACGGTCTTATCGCCGTTTAACGCGCGTTTAAACTCATCGACCAAAGAGGAGATGCGATCACTTCTCTCACCGGGTTCGGTCTCGATATTGAAGCGGGTGACAGAGGCGCCGACTGTATAGCTGACAGCTTTGGCTTTGACGTCATAATTTCGTAAGACATTGTTGATGATCTCGACTTTCTTTTCAGCGGCGAGGTTATTCGTCTGCATTTTCTTAGAGTCATCGTGATCGCTTAACAGACTGTCTGTCGGGAGAGCATAATCGTAAATCTTAGGAACATCGGAGACAAATTGAAGAAGTTCTTGTTTTTTTCTAAGCTTGCGAGCTTCTTTTTCTCTTGCTTCCTCGAGAGCTTTCTCGCGTTTTTTGCGGAAGTATTCTTTTTCAGTTTGACGCTGTTTTTCCTCTTCTGTGAGCTCAGCGGGTTTCTTTTCTTCTATCACCTCAGGGGCAGGTTCAGATGTTTTGATTTCCACGGTGTGTTCCTGCTTTTCTTTCGGCTGAACATTTCTTGCGACCGCTTCTAAAGGATTGACTCTCTCATACTGAGGAAGCGGATGAACTGGTTCTTTTTTCTCTTCTTGAACAGGTTGAGGTGTAGCAGGTGTCTCTTCTACTTCTTGAAGCTCTTGAATATGTTTTGGCATTTCAACTGGTTGAACTTGTGGTGGAATAACTGGTTCGACCGGTTTAGTTTCTTGCAGAAGCGGAGCCTGAGTAATAGGGGGTTCTTGTTGAACAGGAGCTTGCGGAACAACACGAGGCTGTTCTTGTACCTGTTGAACTTGAGGCTGCTGAGTGACAGGAGGTTGCTCTACTTGTTGTTGAACAGGAGGTTGCTGAACTGATTGTTTTTGATAAATAGGAGCGATGTCATCAAAGTTTGCATGACTTTCACTTCTTGGCTGGACAATCGGTGACACAATGGGAGCGGGTGTGATAGGAGGAACAGATTGTGTCTTTTGAGTTACGATTCTTGAATCTTGAACAATGGGAGTTTCCTCTTGAAATGGAGTGCTGCTTTCTTTCGGAGCGAAGGAAACGTTGACATTTTGTGCGTTTTTATTTCCTCTCCAGTCTTTCTCTAAAGGAGCACAAAGGTTGGGATCAGGCTTCAAATAATCAGTGTTAGGAACTTCTTCATAATCATCGTTGCGGTCAAGATGTTGTTCTTTTCTTCCTTTTTTCTTGTGGAAGGGGGAGTCATAAGCGACTTTATTCTCTTTTCTTTTCTTCACATCTGCTGCGATGAAAATGACTGCGTAATAAGAGAGGAAAAAAATACCAGCTAATAAAACGACGACAAAGAAGATGCCGTTTCCGATTTTACCCCAGACCGATTGAAGCAAAGCGAAGAAGAAAAGGCCAAGATATCCGCCACCTAAAGTCCCCAAATTTCCGTAAGAATCGATAGAGAGAATAGAGGAGGCAAAACCTTTCATGCGGATTTGGTAGGCAGAGGCGACATCATAGAAAGAGAGCTCTTCGATACCGCGATAGGAGAAAGAACTGAGACAGAGGAGAGCGAAGAAAGTGAGGAGAATTCCAACCCAAATCAAAGAGTATCCTTTCAATGGGAAAGGACTTTTCTTAATGAGAAGTCGGATTCCTAAGACAATGAAAAAGGCAAAGAAGAACGGATAGAAGACTCCGAAGAGATAGGCGAAGCAATAGGTGAGAGTAGAGCCGATGACTGTCTTACCGGTTAAAGCGATAATAGAGAGCGCGATAAAAATGATGCCGAAGCAGTTGGCGAGGAAGAGGGACAGCGATTCTGAAGTTTTCTTTTGTTTCTTTTTCATATGAAATGCCTTTTATTGCTAAAAGAGTATATCATAAGAAGAAAATTATTAGTAGTAAAAAGAGAGAGGACAAAAAGATGATACGTTTTTCGTGTGAGAGTCTCTGAAATGACTTTGAATTTTCGTGGAAACAAAGCAAAGAAAAATCTGTTTGAGTAATCCAAAACCTTTTCAGGATATTGGTAGGTTGTTTAATATAAAACGATTGAAATAATCAAGATTATAGGATACGTCTTCCACCGAAACCGACTTCTAATACAGAAAAATCAGCACAGAGCGATGCCTTAGCTTTGTAGGCTTTGGACACATGCTCGATAAATTGGTCGACACAATCTTCTCTAACAATGGAAATAGTGTTTCCACCCCATCCACCACCAGTCTCTCTTGAACCTAAGACATAGGGCAGGCTTCTTGCTTCATCGACAAGGGTGTCAATCTCAAAACAGGTAGCATCGTAGTCGTAGCGCAAGGAGTCACCGGATTCATTAATCAAGGTTGCAAAACGTTCGATATTGTTTTCTTTTAATGCCTTGACTGCTTCTTTGGTGCGGTATTCTTCATAGACAGCGTGTTTCGCTCTCTTCAATAATATTTCATCTTGGATGAGATATTTATTCTCTTCAAACTCTTCGGGAGTGAGCTCACAGAGATTTTTAATCGGAAGTTTCTGCTGGAGAAGTTTGAGCGCTTCTTCACACTCTCTTCTGCGGTCGTTATAGTGAGATGAGACAAGACTGTGCGGTTTGTTAGAATTTGCTAAGATAATTTTCACACCTTTTAATTCAAGTGGGACATCTTCGTACTGAAGAGTTGCACAATCCAGGAATAATGCGTGCTTTTTACTGGCCATTGCAGAAGCGAACTGATCCATGATTCCGCAGTTACAACCATTGTATTCATTCTCAGCTTTTTGAGAAATTAAGGCGATGTCTTGTTTGCATAAAGGAAGCTTTTCCATATCCTGGAGCATTGTTCCCATCGCGACTTCAATCGAAGCAGAGGAGGAAAGTCCAGAACCAGGAATGTTTCCATACACATAAATATCAAAACCAGTCTTTATCGGGAAGCCTTTTTGAATGATTGCCCAAAGCACACCAAACGGGTAATTGGTCCATGCTTTGCTCTTATCATAGGAAAGGGAGTTTAAATCTCTTGCGATTACACCACCGCGTTTGTAATTTGCAGAATAGAAATTCACAATGGTGTCTGTTCTCTTCCTTGCGACAAGGTATGTGCCGACAGTTAAGGCGCAAGGGAAGACATGACCGCCGTTATAATCGATATGTTCACCGATCAAGTTGACTCTTCCGGGAGCAAAGTATTCGCGGATATCTCCATCGTCTCCATAGATTTTCCTAAATTCTCGCATCGGTTTTGGTGGCATAGGTTTTTCTCCTTCATTTATCATTAAATTATAGCCTCTTTTCTCCTTCTCTTTCAATTTACCACAGAGTAGAAATCTGAAATTTGAATTATTTCAGCATAACAAGTCATATTATAGTAAAAGAAATGGTTTTCTTGTATATGTGTTATAATCAACAATAATTATTTTTTTCTTCTATTTCTTGTTCATCCAAAATAATTCTTTTTTCTCATTGCTTTTTTTGACACAGATTTCTCAAAATCACAAAGAAAAGGTTTTGATTTTTCTAAGAATCGATGCTTTATCAATGCGGTTTCAGCACTACAAATGAATTTATTATTTGAAAAATTATTATATAAGTATAAAATATACAAGCCGTTGAAATATGAAATTTAATCATCACGAGGTATTGATATGAAATGGTTGACGAAACTGAAAGAGGATTCGACTGATTATTTATTTGACCATCCGAATTTGAAAAAGACACTTTCTTTCATCTTTAAGCTTTTTGTCACGGCTCTTTCCGCATTTATTTTCGCATATGGATTCCGTGCATTCATCGCTCCGACAATCGATTGCGTTGAGGGTTGGTTCCCGAAAGATGCAAGTGGTAACATCCCAGATGCATTCCGCAACAAAGGAATTACCGAGGCGGATTATGTCACCCCACTTCACTTGATCTCCGGTGGCGCTTCTGGATGCAGTCAGGTCATCATCCGCTTCATCGAAATCTTTGTAGATATCACGCATCTTGAGAAGATGTTTACTTCTCTCCTCTACATCCTATTAAACATTCCTCTGCTCATTCTCTCTTACAAGAAAATTTCTAAACAATTCACATTCTTCACACTTGTCAATGTCGGGTTGGTTTCTCTTTTTAACTTCATCATTCCTGACGCTTGGATCTACAATGTCGTCAACATTTATACCGACACATTAGCGAGATGTATCTGCGGTGGTCTTACTACAGGTATTTCCTCTTCCCTCTCGATGATGATCAACACCTCTGCGGGTGGAACGGATATCATCTCTATCTACATCTCAGAAAAGAAATCAGCACCGGTTGGAAAATATGGAATGATTATCAATGGGATTATCATCAGTTTCTACACTCTCTTCTCTGTCATCGGTAGAATCGCTAATCCGACTTGGAACCAGATTGAGAGCAACACAACGATCTCTTTAGCGCTCTACACCATCATCTATTACTTCATCGCTACGCAGGTTATGGATGTGCTCAATGTCAGAAACCGCAAGCTTGAGCTTCAGATCTTCACCAGTCATGAGGAGCTCTCTCAAGTCCTTATCCACGCCTTCCCCCACTCCTGTACCATCGTCAATGGAAAAGGCGCATTCAGCGGTAAAGAGAAGAACATTCTCTACATGGTCATCTCGAAAAAAGAGGCGAAAAAAGCAGTCGCGCTCATCAAACAAGCAGATCCGGAAGCCTTTGTGGCAATCAATGATCTGAAACAAGTTTACGGCCGTTTCTTCATCAAACCGATTGAATGATGAGAAAAAGTCTATTAATGTGATAAATATATAGTGAGGTTAATATTATGGCAACGAACAAAGAATTAGCAGAATTGATCTTCCCCGATGTGAAAGAGACTGTCAAAGATCTCGATAAGAGATTCCCGCCTAGAACGCTCCCGGAAGGAGCAGAGGTCACTCGTTTTGCACCTTCTCCGACTGGATTCTTACACACGGGTTCTCTTTTCACGGCGATGATCGCCCACAAGTTTGCAAATCAGTCTAATGGTATCTACTTCTTCCGTCTGGAAGACACGGACCAGAAGAGAGAAATTCAGGGAACTGGTTTGGATTTGGTCAAACAGCTCAAGAATTTCGGCATTGTCTCTGATGAAGGCTATTTCGGAGATCATGAAGAGGGCGCATATGCTCCATACACTCAGTCTAAGAGAGCTGAGATTTATAAAATTGTCATCAAAGATTTGATCAAGAGAGGCAGAGCCTATCCTTGCTTCTGCACCAAAGATGATCTCGATGACCTCCGCGCTGTCCAAGAGGCCAATAAGGTCATTCCTGGATATTATGGAGAATACGCTAGATGCCGCCATCTTTCTCTCGATGAGATGATCGCTAACATCAAAGCGGGAAAGCCTTATGTCATTCGCTTCAAATCCAAAGGAAATCATCTCGAGCATGTCCGTGTTCACGATGAGATCAGAGGCGATATGGATCTCAGCCAGAACGATCAGGATATTGTCATCTATAAGTCCGATGGTCTTCCCACGTATCATTTTGCTCACTTAGTGGATGACCACTATATGGGAACAACTCTTGTCACCAGAGGTGAGGAGTGGATTTCTTCCCTTCCGATTCACATCGAGCTCTTTGAAGCGATGGGCTGGAAAGCACCTAAATATGCGCATCTCCCGGTTATCATGGTCAACGACAAAGAGACTCACAACAAGAGAAAACTCTCCAAGAGAAAAGATCCGGAAGCTGCTGTCAGCTTCTTCTTAGAGCAGGGATATCCTAAAGAAGGTGTCATCAAATATTTGATGACAATTGCAAACTCCAACTTCGAAGCATGGCTTTTAGAAAATCCCAAAGCGGACTTGAAAGAATTCAAGCTCTCCTTTGAAAAATTCTCTTTGGATGGCGCGCTCTTTGATATGCCAAAGCTTTGCAACATCTCCAAAGAGGTCTTAGCAAACTACGATAAGACCACATTCACCGATCAGTGTCTTGCATGGGCAGAGGAGTATTCTGAAGAATTAGCTTCTTTAATCAAAAGAGATCGTCCCTATTTTGAAAGCATCATCAACATCGAGCGTGATCAGGAAAAACCTAGAAAGGATTATGAGAAATTCTCTGATGTCTTAGAGAAAGTCCGTCTTTTCTACGCTGATGAATTTGATAAACTGTTGGCAAAAGGAGAACTTCCTTTCAATGATAATATCCAAAAAGAGGTTATTGCCTCTGTCTTAGAGGACTTTGTCTCCACCTTGGATCTCAAAAATCAGGATGAGAACACCTGGTTTGCTGAAATGAAAGTCTTAGGAACTAGACATGGCTTTGCCGACGACCGTAAGGTCTACAAGAAAGATCCTACCTCTTATGTCGGCTGGTATGCAGACTGCATCTCAATTGTCCGTGTCGCTCTTTGCTGTTCTACTCAGTCTCCGAAACTCTTCGATGTTCTCACGCTCTTAGGAGAAGAAGAAATCAAGAGAAGAGTCGCTGAAGTCTTAAAGACACTGTAAGAGGATGGAAAGAGGTCAGTTATCTAGAACACCGAAGAATAAAGCGAAACTTGTCAAACAGATCATTCAGATTCTGTTCTTCGCTGTCTTGACTGTGCTGGCGGTCATCTACATTTTAAAAGATGATCCGGTGCAAACATTTCGCGTGCTTGCAAATGCACAGTTCTTCCCTCTTTTCGGCGCTGCAATCCTCTTAGTCATCACCATTATTTTAGATAGTGTCTCTCTCACCTTATTGGCGAAAATTTACAATCAACGATACCGTTATTCACAAGGTTTCATCAACACTCTGATCGGCGGTATGGTCGGAGCTTATGTCAAGTCGGCTGCTCCGATTCTTCAGGCATATACATTCACAAAACAGGATATGAAGCTCCAACAAGGAGCCTCCATCATGACGATGAACTACCTTCTTTATCAGTCGACTTTTTTCCTCTATTCGTTCTTGATTGTCATCTTAGGATACCCGCTGATGAAGGATGTTCCGATTCCACTTTTAGGAAATATCAAGCTGCTCTTTCTTGTTATTATAGGATTGTTTGTTCAAACATTCTTTGTTGTCGGTGTCATCTTACTCGCTTTCTGTAGACCGCTTCACCGCTTCATCTTAAACACCGGTATCAACTTCATGGCAAAGCTTCACCTTTTACCAGAGCCAGAGAAGAAGAGAAGAAGGCTTACGATTCAATTTGCCACCTATCGAATCGAGGTTAAACGTCTCGGTGAGAACTGGCCTCGTGTCATCGTGATCACGCTGTTTAATTTGTTGAAACACTTCCTGTTAGGTTCGATTCCTTTCCTTTGCTTCTTGGCTCTCGCCCCGAAAGGGAGTCTCAACGGAATGTTCTTTAAACAGTCTATCACTGCTACCGGTTTTGCAAACGTCATCTCCACCTATATTTCTGTCGGTGTTCCGGAGATTGTCTTCCAAGACACTTTCTCTTTCTTCTTAAAAGATATTTCTCTCATCACCGATCCGAGTGCAATCGCAAGCGCCGGAAATATCTGCTGGAGATCGTTGACCTTCTACTTTGTATTCATCTTAGGATTGTTAGCCTTTATCTGCTACCGTGGTTCTCCGAAAAAATATGATCTCTTGTCAAATACTGCTACGATTTATGACCTTGGGATGATCAATTTGCAAAATGCGGATCCTGAGACCAAAGAGTACTTGAAAGAAATCAAGGGAAGCAAGGGAAAACAAGTAGTTTACATGACCGATGAGGAGCTGCAATCCTCCTTTGAGGAAATCAAGCGGATGATGCTCTTTATCGATGACGAGCCGGAGGTGGAAGAGCACGATGATGATCTTACAGAAATATTAAAAGAGCATCAGCAAGCTCTTGCGAGAGCCGAGAAAGAATACGAAGAGCTCGCAAGCAAGAGACCGTCGAAAGAAGAAATTCAAGAAGAGACGAGAAAGGACTTCATCTTCCAAAAAAAGAAAGAGACGAAGAAGCGCATCAAGAAATCTAAGAAGAGACGCTTGAAAGAAGAGAAGAGACTTCAAAAAGAACTGATGAAACGCCAGCCTAAAGGAAGTAAGATTACGGTTTCTCAAGAAGAAGGAATTCAAATCCAAGCCCCGCTGTTTGAAGAGATGAAAACCATCACCACACATGATCCTGATGAGGATGTGAAACGGGGACAGAAAGCAAGGGTTGACCATGATGTCAAACAAGACACAAAAGATTCTAGCAATCAAAATCATCAAGGATAAAGCAGTTTTAACCTTTGAGGAGCGAGTGATCAAAATCGATCTCGACACGTATTTGAACGGGTATTATTACCCTGGAAAAGAGTTAGATGAAGAAGAGTTCCACTATTTGCTTGAAAGTGAGAAACTCACCTCGGCAAAACGGTATCTTATGACACTGCTTTCTAGTCGTCCGTATACGGAAAAGATGATAAGAGAGAAACTCTCTTTAAAACACCATCTCTCAAAAGAAGAGATTGAAACGCTTCTCTCTCCATATCTAGAGGCGAAAATCATCGATGATGAAAACTACGCCTATTCCTACACTGAAGAACTCATAGAAAAAGGATATGGGAGAAAAGCGATTCTTTCAAAGCTCTCTGAACGGGGAATCAATGAGGAGATTCTAGAGGGAGAACAGCTTTCTTCTCTCTTAAAGAACGATTCTGAGCACTTATCCGTTCTTGTGAGAAAAGAAGCTCTCAGGAAAAAAGATCTCTCCTTAGCAAAGCTTAAATCGCATCTCAAGTTGTTCTTCCTCAAGCGAGGATTCCAAGAGGAATGTGTTGAAGAGGAAATCGAATCTTACATCTCAAAGATGAGCAAAGAGGAGCGAAATAACAGAGAGAAGAAAAGCGAAGCTCTCTTAGAGAAAGAGGCGCTTAGATGCTATAATCGAATCGCGAGAAAAGAAAAGAGCGCCTATGAGAAAAGAGCGCTCTTGATCAAAGCGCTTGTCAGCAGAGGTTATCCTCTCTCACAAGCCAAAGAAATCACCGAAAGAGAGGAGTACCAATTCTATGATTAAAGATATTATCAACTATGAAGGACCGATCGATGGGGTTATCTTCATGGTGAAGCAAGCTACCAGAGCCCTCAGCAACAGCGGCTCTCCTTATCTTGTCCTCCAGCTTCAGGATAACTCCGGAACGCTTGAGGGAAGAAAATGGAATATCGATGATGGGGATTTAGAGATCTGCACTCCCGGTTCTTTGATCCGCATCTCTGGCATGATGCAAAATTACCGCGGCCATCCTCAGCTCAAGGTCAATGATATCGATTTTGTCTCTCCTGAACAAGTCGATCTCAACCGCTTTGTCCCAAGCGCCCCGGCAAGCCAAGAGAAGATGCTTTCTAAGCTCTCTGAATTTATCTCTTTGATTCAAGATTCTGATTTGAAGAAGCTCACTGAGACAATCATTGAGGAAAGAAAAAGCGCCTACACCACCTATCCTGCCGCTGTCACTGTCCACCACGCCTATTACGGTGGACTTCTCTACCACTCTCTTTCTATCTGCGCCATGGCGATCAAAACTTGTGATTCCTACTCATTCCTCAACAGGGACTACCTCATCGCAGGCTCTTTGCTTCATGATATCGGCAAAACCAAAGAGCTCTCAAGCGCCACTGCTGCCTCTTACACCGAAGAGGGAAATCTCTTAGGACACATCAGCATCGGCGCGATGATTGTCCATGAGGCGGGTGAGAGACTTCACCTCCCGCAGGAAAAACTCGATGTGATCACACACATGATCTTAGCGCATCACGGAAAACTGGAATTTGGCTCTCCGAAGACACCGATGACTGCAGAGGCTTTTGTCCTTCATCAGCTCGATGAGCTCGATTCGAAATTAGAAGTCCTCAAAGAAGCCTACAATGTGACAGAAGAGGGAAGTTTCACCAATAAAATCCCGTGGTTAGACTCCTCTACTTTCTTCAAACCGCATCGTCAAAAGTGACATAGTCTTTACTCATAGGAGCTGAAGATTTGTCAAAAAGCCGATAAATTGCAAGCCTTGAATCGAAAAAACGTCAGAAAGTTTTTCTCCTGACGCTTTTTTCGTTTCATGTCATTGACCATCGACACTTCAGCCTACTTTTTGCTCTCTTTCGTCCCTCTCATGTTCTTTTTTACCAGCATCGTGAAATTCTGCTTTATCATCAGCGGACATATCTCCTTC
>JALFLX010000139.1 GCA_022774485.1 Bacilli bacterium | reverse complement strand
TGTTGAACTCACTATCGAAGAAGGTCAGAAACTCCTCACCATCGCTGAAGCCAAGCAAGCGAATGATGGAACCTTAGTTCATATCCAAGGTAAGATTACTGCTTCTGCTGGTACCTCCGCCTTCATCGCGGATGAAACTGGTGGTATGTACATCTATAACTGGTGGTATGAATCTGATGACACTGCTGTCAATGACAGGAAATTCACCGCTGGTGACTCTGTCGATATGGTCGCTCAGGTCGCCACTCACGAGGGTGGTAAGCAGCTCACCAGCTATGATAAAAATAAAGGCGCTGCAATCGATGGTTGCTATGCTAAGAAATTAGATACCGAAGTTGCTTCCATGACTCCGATTAACCTCGATGAGACTGTCCTTAAGTCTTTAACCAAAGCTAGCATCGGTGATGTCTACACCTTTGAAGCTGCTTATGTCTCTGAAAAGACCCAAGGTGGACTTCACACCGTCGACTTAAAGATGGGCGAAACCACTTTTGCTCTCGCTTCTAACGGAAGTACACGCCAGACCTCTAGCTACGATCCTGATTTTGCTGATCTCAAAGTTAGATTCGATGCCCTCCAGTTAGAAGAAGGCGATGTCATCAAAGTCACCACTCCGTTTGCTTCTGTCTACAATGGAACAAATCAGTTTGCTTTCTTCAGCCAAGGAACGAAGTTTGAAAGAGTCACCCCTCTCACCGTTAAGACTGTCACTATCGATGGTGAAGAGACTAGAAACCTTGTCGTCGGTGATACTTTAACTCTCACTGCTGCTGTCGCTCCTTCTTCCTTCACTGGTGGTGTCACTTGGTCTTCTTCTAATGAGGCTGCCGCCACTGTCACTGCTGCTGGCGTTGTCACCGCTGTTGGTGCTGGTACTGCAACTATCACTGCCACCTCTGTCGATAATCCGGCTGTCTCTGACACTGTCACCATCAATGTCACTGCTGCTGCTGTCCCTGCGACCTCTGTCACTCTTGATAAGACTGAGGCTACCTTATATCCTTCTCAGACTACCACATTAATTACTACCATAGCTCCTGAGAACACCACTGATACCATCACCTGGTCTTCTTCTGATGCGGCTGTTGCCACTGTCGCTGATGGTGTTGTCACCGCTGTTGGTGCTGGTACTGCAACCATCACTGCGAAAGCAAACGATGAAGCTGTTGCTACCTGCACGATCACAGTTAAGAGCATTGGCACTGAAACCGCTCCTCTCACTGTCACTGAATTGAAGGCTTTAGCTGATGAGCTTGTGCCGAATAAAGATGATAATTTCTCTCAGACTGTTTATGCGACCGGAACGATTTCTAAGATTACAACAGCTTTTAGTTCTGAGCATGGCAATATTAGCTTCAACATCTCTGATGGCACTTCTGAATTCTTAGTCTACCGCGCTGTGGCAACTTCTGACACTCAGTTCCTTGTCGGCGATACTGTTGTTGTCTCTGGTACATTAACTAACTACAAAGGAACCAAAGAGTTTGCTGCTAATTGTGTTGCTACTTCTAAGGCTCGTGGTACTACTACCATCACCGTTACTGGTGCTGAAAATGCCACTGTCACTGGACTTCCTGAAACTGCTGAAAACGGATCCACTGTTTCCTTCTCTGTCGCTGCAAATGAAGGTTATGTCTTAGGTGCAGTTAAAGCTGGTGATGATGTCTTAACTGCAGATGAGTCTGGAAATTATTCTTTTGTTGCGCGTGGTGGCGCGATTGCTATCACAATCGAAACTAATGCTACTGGTTCTGTTTCTTTAGATAAGGAAACTGCTACTGTTAAAATCGGTAAAACCATCACTTTAGTTGCGACTGTCAATGGCTCTGAAGATACCAGTGTCACATGGTCTACTTCAGCTGACACTATTGCCACTGTCGCTGATGGTGTTGTCACCGGTGTTGCTGCCGGTACTGCCACTATCACTGCTACCTCTGTTGCTGATCCGACCAAGAGCGCTTCTTGTGTTGTCACTGTCGAAGCTGCATTTGAAGCTAAGACATTCTCCAAGGTTACAAGCACTGCTGATATTGCTGTTGGAGATACTGTTACTTTAGTTTGCCCTCTCACTACTGGTGCGCAAGTTGTCGGAGCATTCAATTCAAAAAATTATTATGATGGACTTGATGTCACTGTTTCCGAGAATTCCTTCCAGTCTCTTGAAATGATGACTACCTTCTCTATCGAAGCCGGTTCTTCTGCTGGCAAGTTCTTATTAAAGGATATGTTAACTGGCAAGTATCTTAAGGTTACTTACAACAAGAATAATCTTTACCAAACAGATGATGCATCCCAAGCTACTGATTGGAAAATTGAGATTAACGATAATGGAAATGTCGATATCAGTTGTTCCGTATCAGGAACGAAAGATGGTAAACCTGTTACCGAAGAAAGAAGTATTCGGTTGAATTCTGGTACTACTATTCCTAGATTCACTACTTACAAATCTGGTCAGACCGCAATTGATCTCTACGAATTAGCTGCCTAATTGAAATCTTTTGTAGAAAAGTTCTTAATTAAGTAATGTTTGCTGGCAAGCTCTATTGAATTTTCTTGACTAATGCTGAGGAAATTCGCATAATAATAGGGCTTGTCAGCGCTTTGGAGCAGTACTCAAGTTGGTGAAGAGGAGTCCCTGCTAAGGACTTAGTACGAGCAATCGTAGCGGGAGTTCAAGTCTCCCCTGCTCCGCCAGTAGACTTGTATCCGAACCTTGTATGTCCATCATTACGGGTTCGGTGTGGAGGTCAAAGGTGACGAATGGCAGAAATGGCTTCGTCAGTGTAAGACCTCAAGATAACGAAAATCGTCTCGAAAGAGGCGATTTTTTAGATTGTTCTGATTCCCTCTTTCCTTTGTAAGAATGTACTTGAATATGTACGTGTTTCTTGTTATGCTTTATGTGTCAAGGAGGTACAGAATATGTCGACAACAAACGCAACGGAACTTAGGAAGAATCTTTTTAACACCCTTGACAATGTTATCGAATATAACGATTCGGTGACTGTGAACACCCGAAAGGGGAACGCGGTAATTCTAAGCGAGGAAGACTACAACGGAATGGTTGAAACGATCTACCTTCTTTCTCAAAAAGGACTTTTGAAGAAAATCAAGGAGGGCGAGAAGGAAGACCTAGCCAAGATGGCAAAATACGATCCAGACGAGGAATGGTGAAGATGTGGGAGATTCTTTTCACCAAGAACGCGGAGAAGGACAAGAGGCTTCTTAAGCAGGCTGGGCTCGACGGGAAGGCAAAGAAGCTGCTCGATGTCCTTTCGAACAATCCATTCCAAAATCCACCTTCCTACGAAAAGCTTGTCGGCGATTTGGATGGCTACTATTCAAGAAGAATCAATGTCCAACATCGCCTTGTCTACCGGGTCATCGAGGATAAGCATCAGGTGATTGTGCACGCCATGTGGTCGCACTATGGAGACTAAAAGGTTCGGATAAATCCATCACTGGCCCGCCAGTAAAAAGTAGTTCTAGCATCTTGTGGTGTTGGAACTTTTTCTTTGTTCTTTGAATTAATATGAGGCCTCTGATGTCGATAATTATGGGATGTAAGGGGATGGCTGCTAATGTTCTATTACGAAGCCTAGAACGGCTTTTTATGCGTGTGTGGATGTCTTTTCATAAGGTGAAAACGATGAGCTTTTACGCTCGGTTTTTGCGTGATAAGAAATGAGAAAATGAACGTGATGAATGAAGAAAAATCGTTTTGTGTTGGCTTGTTCTATCGTATTATTGAATTTTGTTTTTAGGACAGATTTCATTTAGAGAATTAAAATATTTATGTTTTTTATTAGTTGTATTTCGATTTCACAATTTTTCTTATCTTGATAAAATTGTCAAAAGAGGATTATCGTTTTTCGTTTGAGTGAGTTTGTTTGCTTTTCAGAAATTATTTCGCTTTTAAACAAGCGTTTTTTATTTTTTTGTGATAAACTATTTATGACTTTACTTGTCTATATCAATACTTTCTCCTCAGCTTTGGCTTGGAGTTGTTGAAAGGAGGTGTTCTTATGTTCAAAATCGGTGATAAGGTTTTGGATCGAAACGGCAGGATTTTTCTCATCGAATGTTCTGAGATGAAGGATTTTGGAAATGGGGATGCTCCTTATTTTGTGTTGAAGCCGTGTTTCCGTTATGACTTTAATGATGGGTACCGAACCTATGTCCCTGAGGACCGCTCTGCTTCTTTGCTCCGCCCTGTTATGGAGAGAGAGGAGGCGCTTGAGATTATCGACTCTCTTCCTTCTCTTGAGACGTTCCCGGAGGTCAATCCCCGCGAGAGAAAGAATTTCTTTACCAAGGTGGTTTCTTCTGGAAATCGAACTGATATTTGCAAGGTGATTAAAACTCTTTTGGCCTATCGGCAGGAGCGCCTCAGACGGAATAAGCAATTTTCTGATTTTGATCGGCGTTTGTTGAATTCTCTTATTCTTTTGTTTACGAACGAAATCTCTGTTGCCTTAGAGATGGAACCAGAGTCGGTATTGCTTTTTGTAAAAGAGAGAACTGGCCTTATTTTAGAATAAATTTTCACACAAAAAAGGGTTGATCACCATTGGTTCACCCTCCCTTAAAAAATAAGGGGGGGGGTCAAAGAATGTCAACCCTTTTTACTTGACTGCTTTTTTAGCGTAGTTGTTCACTAAGAATCCGACTGCGTTGACGACTTGTCTCTTCTCTTCCGGAGAGAGGTCTTTGATCATTTCGGCGATCTCGGCAAGGGAATCATCTTCGCTGTAGTTGTAATCAAAATTACGGATATCAGAATTGATGTCATCAGGGCTCTTTTCGATTTCTTTCGGCTTTCTTCCGACAAGGGTATCTAAGGAGACATTGAAAATATCCGCGAAGTGAACTAACTTAGCGATGTTAGGTTCAATTCTTCCGATTTCATAGTCAGAGATGTTGTATTGCTTGAGATGCATTTTCTTAGCGAGTTCTGCTTGGGTGAGGCCGGCTTTCCTTCGTAAAAATTTCAGATTGTCTTTTAGCTTCATGCGTGGTGTCTTCCTTTGTCACGTCGATTTTAATTGTATCGTTTGTTTTTTGTCAATAAAAATCGGGTAAATTTTTTCAATTGATTTACATTTTGTGATTTTCTCTCAGTTTAATTTGCATTTTTTCTTTGAGCAAATTATCATTCATGTATGGCAACAATTCGCGAAATTAACTGGTTTCCTGGCCATATGCGTAAGGCCTTGAATCGAATCCAAGAAAAATTGAAGCAGTGTGATGGTGTGATTGAGATAGGAGATGCCAGAGCTCCCTTCTCTTCTTTTCCTGATTACTTAGATAGACTGACAGAGGGGAAGTTGAAGGTTTTTGTGTTCTCTAAGATCGATCTTGCTGATCCTGTTTGTCTAGAATCTCAGATGAAGAGAATGAAAGAGAAAGGAATTGTTCCTTTCTGTCTGGATCTCAGGGATAAGAAAAGTGGAAAAGAGATACTCTCTTTCCTTTCTCAAGTGAGAACTTCGCAGGATCAGAAATATCAGAAACTCGGGTTTCCACTTCCGATCAAACGCTTTATGGTCTTAGGGATTCCTAATGTCGGAAAGTCTACGTTTATCAATTCTCTTTCTGGAAAGAAAAAAGCGGCGGTGGAAAATAAGCCTGGAAAGACAAGGCAGGAGCAGCTGATTCATGTCTCGGATAAGGTTTATATTTTCGATGCTCCTGGTATCTTAGAACCAAACTATGAGGATAAGACAGTCATCGCAAAGCTAGCTTTATTAGGATCGGTGAAGCAGGATATTTTGCCTTTGATTGCGCTGAGTGATTTCTTGCTCGACTTCTTAAAAGAGAAATATCCGGAATCTCTTGTCAAACGTTATGAAGTGTTAATAACGGGAGAGAATGAAGAAATTTTCCAGGAGATTGCTAAGAAGAGAGGCTTCTTGCTATCGAAAGGTGTTTTGGATGTGGAGAGAGCGAGAAAGCTTCTTCTCAACGAATTTAAGAATGGTCAGTTAGGGAGGATTTCTCTCGATGATTGAAAAGAAGAATCTCTTTCAATACGATCAGGTTATCAGAGAGAAGAACCATCTCACTCTGATCGCTGGCTTTGATGAAGCGGGTCGTGGGCCTTTAGCAGGTCCTGTCTCAACTGCTTGTGTCGTGCTTCCTCCGGATTATCAAAACGCTCTGATTAACGATAGCAAGAAGCTGACAGATCGAGAGCGCAGAAAGTTATTCAAAGA
>JALFLX010000124.1 GCA_022774485.1 Bacilli bacterium | reverse complement strand
TGATCACTTCCGGCCCCTTAGATGGCAATCATCCTTACACCATCTTGACTGATATTCAGGGTATGGAAGACCACCTCGGAGATATGGACTTCAAAGTCGCTGGTACTCCTAACGGCATCACCGCGCTCCAGATGGATATCAAGATCCGCGGAATCACCAAAGATATCTTGAGAGAAGCTCTCTATCAGGCTAAACCTGCTAGAAAGCAAATCTTAGATGTCATGCTCTCTGCCATCCCTGAACCTAGAGCAGAACTTTCTGAGTTTGCCTTAAAGATGAAGAGATTTAATATCGCCGTCGACAAGATCAGAGAGGTCATCGGCTCTCAAGGCAAAGTCATCAATGGCATCATCGATGCCTGCGATAAAGATGTCAAGATTGACATTAATGACGATGGTAGAGTCATTCTCTACTCCGTCCATTACGCCACCATCGAGAAAGCTTATGGCATGATTATGGATATCGCCAAGGTTGCTCAGGTCGGTGAGGTCTATGATGCTACAGTTGTCCGCGTCGAGACTTATGGTGCCTTTGTCCGTCTCTTCGGCAATACGGATGCTCTTTGCCACATTTCTAAGCTCGGTTGGAACCGCGTTGAGAAAGTGGAAGATGTTTGCAAGCTTGGAGACACCATCCGAGTGATTGTCACAGGAATTGATGCACAAGGAAAGATCGATGTCTCTCATCGTGAATTCTTGCCGAAACCTGAAGGCTATGTGGAGCGCCCTGATCGTCCTCGCGATCGTAAGCCGTTCCATCGCGATCATAAGTAAATTCCAAAGCCAGTCCGAAAGGGCTGGCTTTTATGATACAATCTTTCTAAAAACAACTTATTTATTCTAAAGGTAAGTTTGATTGCTTTTTACACGTTCGGAATGAGTTAACGTTGTCTTAGCTCTCCCTTTTTGCGATTGAAAGAGAGAACACGAGTAAATATTTCTGTTCTATTTTCTTTCGTGTCGAAAGGATTCATGAATACATTTAAAATAAATATTCTTTTCATTATCTACTTTCATTAGTAAAATATATACATCCAATTACTACGAAAGAGGATAATTTATGAACAAAAATGCATTGACCATCCTTTTCTGCCTCGGCATGCTCGCTCCTCTCGCTTCTTGTGGCAAAGAATCTATCGGCCGTATCACTTTTGAACTTGATGGCGGAAGTTTCTCCGATCCTAATTTCTCCACCACCTATGTGCAGGGAAAGAGTGGAACACCGGTTTTAGTCGATATCCCTGATCCTGTAAAACCGGGATACTATTTTGTCGGATGGCGTGAAAAGAACGCAGATGGCTCTTATGTCATTCCGAACAAGAAACTTGCCGATGACAACAAAGAATATTACTACTATCCCTATGTTGATGATGTTTTTTACGCCTATTTTGAACCGCTTGTCACTTTGAATTTCGATTTGGGAATTGCAGCGGAAAGAAACGGTAAGATTATCGCTCCGAAATTAGGCGATTCTTTTGCAAATAACAAACTTTCTGGTTATGCCGGGAAAGAAATTCTTAACCTTGATTATCTTCCTACTGCAGAAGCTCCTAATGGTCATCTGACTTTTGATGGGTGGCACACTGAATACCCACTTATGGAATCGATTGATGAGAATAAGCAGAAGCATTTCAGCTTAGATATCACTCAACCGAAAGGTGTCTATGATTTTGAAGAAGGGTTCAATGGTTCCTCCTTAGCTTTCCCATTTACAGAAAATGGCAGCGTGACTCTTTATGCCACTTGGATTGAAGATCCTACTGTCACTCTTCACTACAATATCGAAGGAATTTCAAACAGCTCTTTCCAGGTCAAAGGAAACATCTATGAATCTTTAGTCAATGAAGTCAACGATAAACTCGGAATCAACCTCAAAGAGGAGGGAAAAGATCACTTCTATTACAAGAGTGAGACAGTCGATAAGAGATTGAACGGTTTCTACCGCGATGAGGAACTTAAGAAAATCTTCCCGATTGATGCCTCTGTCACGGATCAAAATATCGATTTGTACTTAGGTTGGGATGAATCGATTGATGTGGTGATGGATTATGCGGGTGGAAATGTCGAAGGTGAAACGACTGAGACAATTCACGGATATTATGAAGGTGATGTTTTAGGAGATGACTTTTACAGCGCTCATACTCCGAATAAAGAGCATGCGGAATTCACTCATTTCGCCTATCAGATCGATGGTGGAGAAGTGAGCGAGAAATTCGATTTCGCCAACCAGACTCTTCCGGATAAAGATGTGAAATTCATCGCTCGCTACGAGGATGACCCTGTCTTAACTCTTACTTACACTTATCCCTCTGCATATGCTGGAACTCAGTTAGAATCCAAGACTTATTACAAAAAGCCTGGAGAAGACTTCACGAGTGAAGTCAATGCCTTTATCGCTCTTGTCACGGATGAGAGCTTAGAGGTTGTCGGTGTGTTAGGAGCAAACGGAAAAGATTATCACTCTCGAATTATGCCGAGTGAAAATTTGACTCTTTCCATCAAGCTCGCCTACAAATCTCATGTCAAAGTGAAGACATATGTCGGTGATGATGGAACATATGCTGAAGCTACTGGTGTTGATGAAGTTTTCTTCTATTATGGAATTGAAGATGGCCTTGTGGAAGAGAGTCGTCCTGAGATCAGCGCTTGTATGCAACCTCTTGTCCTTGCTGGAACAGAATATCTCTTCGATGGCTTCTTCTTAGATGAAGCATTCACTATCCCTGCAGTCTTCCCCTTCTATGAAGCACCTTCTGACATAGAGAGTGTCGAGACACTTCTTTACTGCAGAATGTCTAAGTCTGTGAAGCTCACCTTTGTCAGGAAAGACAGCGGTGAAGAAATCGGAACACTCTCGATTTTGAAAGGAAAGAGAGTCTCTGATTATCAAACAGAAATCACCAATCTTGTCGGCGCCTATACAAGGCTTTCTATTCTTGTCGAAGGTAATGAATCCGAAGTCTCTACTGTACTTCCTTCTGTGGATTCAACTATTTACGTCGAATATTAATTCTCTTATTCTTCAAATTGTTGTCAAAAACAAATTCACTCTCTTTTTTCTAGAGTGGAACTAGGTCATTCAGCGGAGGTTTCCTTCAAAGCCTCCGCTTTTCTCTCGACGCTTTTTTCCAGCTTAAAAATATATGTTCTTTTAGTAATATATTTGTAATATTTTTTGTTTGCTATTGAAAACTATTTCACTATAATGATTAAGCGTCAAGTCACTTTTTTGGTGGCAAAAACATTGGAAAGAAGGCATTATCATGGGATTAACAGCAGGAATTGTAGGGTTGCCGAATGTTGGAAAATCAACCTTGTTCAACGCGATTACAAACAGCGATATCTTAGCGGAAAACTATCCGTTTGCCACCATCAATCCGAACACTGGTGTGGTGGAAGTCAACGATCAGAGAGTCGATGAGCTGGTAAAGATTTTTCATCCGAAGAAAACAGTCCGCGCCACTTTTGAATTCACCGACATTGCCGGATTGATCAAAGGCGCTTCTAAAGGTGAGGGCTTAGGCAACCAGTTCTTAGGAAACATCCGCAACACCGATGCGATTATTCATGTGGTCCGTTGCTTTGATTCTGCTGAGATTTTGACCTACAACGGACGCAGTGTCGATCCTGTCTCGGATGTCTTAGAGGTCAATTTGGAGTTGATCTTATCCGATATCGATGTCATGACCAAGCGCTTAGAAAAAGTGGAGCGCCGCGCCTTGACGACCAAAGATAAGCAGGGATTGATTGAAGTTTCTGCGCTTCACAAGCTTATCGATGGGCTTCAGCATGAGAAAATGGCTCGCGATGTTCCCTTGACCATGGAGGAGAAAGAAGCTTCTAAAGAATTCAATCTCATCACCATGAAGCCAGTGATTTATGTCGGCAATGTCGATGAGGATAGCTATGCTGATCCCTTTGCAAATCCATATTTCAAAGCGCTTGATGACTTTGCTAAAGAGAATGGTGCTCTCTGTATCCCGGTCTCTGCTAAGATGGAGGAGGATTTATCAAAAGTCTCTCCCGAGGATAGACGCGAGTACTTAGAAAGCTTAGGAACGACCCAAACCGGTCTTGATAAAATCACCTTCGCCGCTTATTCCATCCTCGGCCTTAGAACCTTCTTCACCGGAGGAGAAGATGAGGTGAGAGCATGGACATTCCACGAAGGATACACTGCTCCTCAATGCGCTGGTGTCATCCACACAGATTTTGAGAAGTTCTTCTTGAAAGCAGAGGTTTATTCTTACGATGACCTCATCCGTTACGGATCAGAACTCAGCGTTAAAGAGGCAGGAAAGATGATGACTGTGGGTAAAGATTATCTTGTCAAAGATGGAGATATCCTTTACATCCGCTCTGCCGCTAAGAAAAAGTGATATGAAAATCAAAGTCGGTTACGGATATGACATCCACCGCTTAGAGAAAGGAGATTCCTCTCTTCTCCTTGCTGGAGTTAAAGTGTCATCTCCTTATCAAGTGATCGCACATTCGGATGGAGATGTTCTTTACCATTCGCTTGCAAATGCCCTTTTGTCAATTGTCGGGGCCGGAGATATCGGAACATATTTTCCTGATAACAGCGAAAAGACAAAGAACATGGACAGCCGTGAGATTGTCCTGTTTGCGAAAGAGGAGTGTGAGAAAAGAGGTTATGAGATTATCTCGATCTGCGTGGATATCATCCTTGAGGCGGTGAGATTATCTCCTTATCGAGAAAAGATTCAGAATTCTCTCTCTTCTCTCTTCTCGTTAGAGAAAGAAGATGTCAATGTCGCATTCAACACCAAAGAAGGCTTAGGGGCGGTTGGACAAAACGAGGCGATTGAGGTCACTTCCCTTGTGACCGTGAAAAAAGATTGAGGTAACAGTTATGGATATTCAAGAACAAATCAAACAAGAGCTCAAGCGTGTGATGAGCGTTTTAGGACAAGAAGTCAGCGATGCTGAGATTGTCCTTTCTCCTTCTAACACCAGAGAGCACGGCGATTACGCATCCAATCTCGCGATGAGAAAAGCCAAAGCCTTTCAGCTTCCGCCGATGGAAGTCGCAACTAAGATCATCAGCGAATTCTCTCTTCCTGGTGTCGACCACATCGAAGCTTGCAAACCTGGCTTTTTGAATTTTTTCTTAAAGCAGGATGAGCTTGGAAGCATCATCAAGAAAATTGTCACAGAAAAAGAGCATTACGGAGATCTTGAAATCGGAAAAGGAATCAAGGTCAACATCGAATATGTCTCCGCAAATCCCACTGGCACGCTCCATTTAGGACACGCTCGTGGCGCTGCCTTAGGCGACTGCTTAGCCCGCCTTTACAAAAAGAGCGGATATGATGTGACAAGAGAGTATTATGTCAACGATGCCGGTGTTCAAATCGATCACTTAGCCGACAGCTTGAAAGCTCGTTATCTCCAAGAGTTCGGCATCGAATGCGATGTTCCCGATGATGGTTATCATGGTCCGGAAATCATCGCTCTCGCAAAAGAACTCAAAGAGAAAGTCGGTGACGCTTATGTCAAAGATATCGATGCTCACACGGAGGATTTCAAAGATTTCGGAAAGGCGAGACTTCTCGATGCTATCAAAGAAGATCTCCATCAGTTCCGTGTCGATCAGGATGTCTACACTTCTGAAAAAGAAATTCGCGATCGCGGGGATGTCGAGAAGGTCTTAGAGCAGTTAAGACCTTTCTGCTATGAAAAAGAAGGCGCCCTGTGGCTTGATACCACCAAAGATGGTGATGACAAAGATCGTGTCTTGATCAAGAGCGACGGAAATTACACCTACCTCTTGCCCGATATCGCCTATCACCACGATAAATTCAACCGCGGGTTTGATCTTCTCATCGACCTCTTCGGCGCAGATCACCACGGCTATATTGCCCGATTGAAATCTTCTCAGAAAGATCTCGGACATAATCCCGATGCGCTCAATGTCACTTTGGTTCAGATGGTCCGACTCTTCAAAGATGGTCAGGAGTTCAAGATGAGCAAGAGAACAGGAAATGCCATCACCATGAAAGAACTCATCGAGGAAGTCGGTGTCGATGCGGTCCGTTACTTCTTTGTCTCTAGAAGCGGTACTTCCCACCTCGACTTCGATATCGACTTAGCTAAGACTCTCGGAAGTGAAAACCCGGTGTATTACGCTCAGTACACTCACGCCCGTCTCTGCGGTATTCTCAACAACGCCAAAGCCTTCTTCCCTCTTGATTACGCATGCTCTTCTTTGACTACTGATACTGAAAAAGACCTGTTGATCCTCTTAAAGGATTATCCGAATGTCATCAAAGCTGCGACTCTTGAGATGGAACCATATAAAGTCACAAATTACATTCACACCCTCAGCCAGACCATCAACGAATTCTACACCAAGTGCCGTGTCATCGATGACCAGAATGTCATCTTGACAAAAGAGCGCTTAGGATTGGTAGAAGCTTGTAGAGATGTCTTAGCTTCTGCCCTCTCTCTGATCGCTGTCTCTAGCCCAGAGCGCATGGTCTCTTCCGAAAAGGCTGAAAACTGAGAAATCTCTTTCTCAAGACTATATTTATGTGTATACTTTAAATAAAAAATGCTGATAGAAAAGGAGAATTGAAGCATGTCTGAAAAATCATTAGTCACCACCGCTTATGAGTTGATGAGCGAAGCATATGACAGAGGCGATAGAGCCCCGAAGCCGTTCTTAGAGCTCTGCTCTGAGATTTGCGACCGCCTCGGCCTCAGCGAAGAGGAGTTCACAAGACTTGTCTCTCGCTTCTACACCGATCTCACTCTCGATGGTAGATTTGTCATCAAAGAGAACAACACTTGGACTCTTAGAGAACACGAAAAATACAAAGATGTTCACATCGATATGAACGATGTCTACTCCATGGATGAAGAGGACTTAGAAGAAGTCAAGGAGTTAGAAGAGGATGGCGAAGAGATCCAAGAAGAAGAGGAAGAGAAAGAAGATTCCAACTACGAAGAGGATGATTCTATCGTCACCGATGATGACGACTCTGACGAAAACAACTGAAGATGATATTCAAAAAGGCCTCCTTTCAAGGCCTTTTTCTCACGAGGAGGAAATTTACCATGTCTTATTTTGATAACGAGAGAGAAGCTGTCTTCTCTGCTCTTGAACAAGCTGACTCTATTGTTATTTTCGGCCACCGCCTCCCCGATGGGGATTGTGTCGGTTCCGTGATGGGAATGAGAGAAGCACTCCGTGCTCTCTTTCCGGAGAAGAAAGTGTACGCCGTAGGTTCTCACCCATCTTATCTTCCTACTTTCATTGAGCCTTCTGATGAAGTCTCTGATGAAATCATCGAAAATTCTTTGGCTTTGATGGTTGATCTCTCAGACTTAGAGAGAGTGGAAGATCAGCGCATCTTAAAAGCGAAGAAGATTGTCTGTATCGATCACCATGTCTCTGATAAGGAAACACCGTTTGTGGTCTTACGAGATGTCGATGCTCCTAGCGCGACTTTTGTCATCACAAAATCTTTGCTCCTTCGCTACGGAAAGATTCCGACAACTCTCGCAGCTACGTATCTTTACCTCGGCTTAGTCACAGACTCTGGCCGTTTCCAATACGATGCCAAGCCTGAGACTTTTGAAATCGCAAAGACTCTTGTTGAATATGGAGTCGACACGACTTCTCTGTATAACTCTTTATACCGTCAGGATTCTAAAGATCTTCGCTACCGCTCTGTCATCTATCAAAATTTCCAATTTGATGGTCTTGTCTCCTATGTCTGTGTGACAAAAAAGATGTATGAAGAACTCGGCATGAACCAGCAAGAAGCAGGTGGTAAGGTCAACCTCTTAGCACTTCTTGATGACCACCCTATCTGGGCGGCATTCACTGAACAAGAGGATGGAATCATCCGCGGTGAGCTTAGAAGCAACGGCCACTACAATGTTCAAAAAGTCGCTGTCAAGTTCGGCGGAGGTGGACATATCCCGGCTGCTGGGCTTCGCTTGAAGAGCTTCACTCAAGTTCCTGAGGTCTTAAAAGCCCTCAACGAAGCGGAGATTGTATGAATTTAGATCAAGTGTTTCTGGCGATGCTCACCGCTCTTCAAAAAGCCAGTCGCAAGGTGTATGAAATTTCAAAACGCTCGTTTACAATCGAGATCAAAGAAGATCAATCCCCTGTGACCGAAGCGGATTTTGCTTCGAATCAAATCATTAAAAATGAGTTGAAATGCTTTCCGATTGCATGGCTTAGCGAAGAAGATTCAGACTCCCTTTCGCGTTTAGAGGAAGAATATGTCTTTGTCGTCGACCCTCTTGATGGAACCGAAGACTTTGTCAAAAGAGATGGCTCTTATGGAATCAATCTCGCCTTAGTGAAAGATCATAGAGTCATCATCGGTATGGTCGCCTGTCCTGAGAGAAATCTCCTCTGCTATGCCAGAGAAAATCAGGGAACTATTCTCCGTTACGGAGATGGAAGAGAAGAGAGGATTCATGTATCAACTCGAAAGGATCATCTCAGAGCATTTGTCTCAAAGACTCACTTTGATCAGAGAGAAGAAGAGACTTTAAATAGACACAAAGATTTGATTGAAGAAGTGATTCCTTTAGGAGCTTGTAACAAAGCTCTGGAGCTTGCGAGAGGAAACGGTGAAATTTGTCTCCGTTACACAGACAAAACCAAAGAGTGGGATGTCTGTGCTCCTGACCTCATTGTCAGGGAAGCTGGTGGAATCTTTGTAGATACTCTCGGGAAACCATTTGTCTACAATAGGAAAGATGTCTATAACCGAAATGGATATTTCATGGCAAACTGCGTGGAAAATGAAAGGATCTTCTTATGAAACACAAATTGTTAATGTTGCTTCTTCCCTTCCTCCTTACTTCTTGTTCCCTTCAGGATTTTTTCCCAAAAGGAAGCGAAACCACAAAACAGGAAACTTCTCCTGTTTCTTCCCCTGTGACAGAGGAAGAAAAATCAGAGCCTTTTGTCACAGTTGACACGTCTTCTGAGGAAGAAAATAAGCCTGAAATCATCACCGTTTTTTCGATCAATGACCTTCACGGCTCCATCAAAGAATATCCTTATCAGAAAGAATTAGGACTTGCAAAGCTTGAATATGCGATCAAGCATGACATTGACTACGATCCTGAAACAAGCATCATCATCTCCTGTGGAGATAGTTGGCAAGGCGGATATCTCTCACATGAGGAGAAGACTATCACCGATTCGCTTCTTTCCAAGATGGGAGTGGAGTGCATGGTCTTAGGAAATCACGAATTTGATTGGGGATTAGAGACGATTCGAAATTTAAGAGAACAAAGTCCTTTCCCGTATCTTGCCTGCAACATCAAAGATCCTTACGGAGGATCTGTTCACGATTTATCCGACTCTTCAACAATCATCGAGAAAAAAGGTGCTAAGATCGGAATTATCGGCGCGATGGGTCCTAATGAAGAAAGCTCAATCAGCACCAGCGCTCTTGAAAATTACACTTTTTCTGAAGATCTCAATCTGATTCAAGCAGAAGTGACAAAACTCAACAACGCCGGTTGTGATCTTGTGATCTTAGGCGCTCATGACTCTGTGAAGAATTCCGATTATCTCGATCAGGTCGGAAATAGATTCTCCACATCAGACATTCAGGGAATCTTCGGCGCACACGATCACAAATTCATCGTTGACACTGCTGGCTCTCACTCTATTCCTTTCGCTGAGGGAGGAAGCAACAGCAAGGGCTATTGCAAGATGACCTTCTCGCTCAAGACGAAGAAAGCCTTGGAGGTCAAGATGGTCAAAGATGCCTATTCAAAATATCATTCCATCGACGATTCTCTTTTAAATCAAGAAATTGTCAATACGATCACTGCTAAGAGTGTTGAGTATTCTTCCGATACGAAACTTTGTGAATTTGTCGGAGACTTCAACACTTATGCGGAGATGAACCGTTTTGTTCCGATGATGATGTTGACTGCGATGGAAAATTACGGATGGAAGAAGACAAACAAGATCATGGCGCTTCATAATCTCGCCGGTATCCGTTCATCTCTTCCTTCTGGCGACATCACAAGAGAACTCTTGTTCAAAGTCTCTCCGTTTGATAACGCGCTGAAAGTCATTCAAAACGTTCCCGGTTCTCAGTTAAGCAATGTCTTAGGAACGATTGAGGACAATCACAAGAGCGGATATTACGCCTACATGGTGGAAGATGACCTTTCCTTTAACGCTTCTCTCACCTATGATGTCATCACCATCGACTATGTATCAGAAGGCTCTTACTGGAAGAGAAATCTCGGTTCACTTCCTCAGAAAAATCTCGGGCCAAACAATGAGAGAAAGAACATCTTCCCCACGATGGTTGAGACCTTAGAGGGAATGAACACTCCAACCTTCTACGCGACTGATTTCTAAGCAAAAAAGTCACCTTCCGGTGACTTTTTCATTTATCTTATTTCTCGGTCAGCTTTGCGGTTTTCTCCGCGTCGATACGGAAACTATCTAAGCCCCTGTCGGTGAGCGGGTGAGAGAGAAGAGAAGAGAGGACTTTGTATGGGACGGTGGCGATATCTCCGCCTGCTAATGCGCATTTTTTGACATGATCTGGATTGCGGATGGATGCGCAGATAATCTCAGTCGTATAGCCGTAATTTCTCTTGATCTGAACAATCTCTTCGATGAGTTTGATGCTGTCATCGCTGATGTCATCTAAGCGTCCTAAGAACGGGCTGACATACCTTGCTCCTGCTTCAAATGCTAAAAGCGCTTGGTTAGCGCTAAAGCAAAGAGTGACATTGGTCGGAATGTTCTCTTTTTTAAGCTCTGCGGAAGCTCTTAAGCCATCTTTTGTCATCGGAAGTTTGATGACGATGTGTTTCGGATCAATTTGATAAAGCTCATGCGCTTGTTCCATCATATGCGGATAGTCTTCCGCTGTGACCTCAGCCGAGATTGGACCATCGATCAGTTTGACGATTTGCTCGATGATTTCTTTTTGTGAGGATCCTTCTTTGGCAATTAATGAAGGGTTGGTAGTCACACCTTTGATGTATCCCCAGGTGCTCGCCTCTTTGATTTCTTCGATATTGGCGGTGTCGATAAATAATTTCATTTTTGCTTGCTCCTTTTGTCTCTATTATACCTTTTTATAGAATCGGTGCGTTCTGGTTCTTGTTGCGGATTCCGAAAATAGAGAGGAACATCATGCCTAAGAACGCGTTGTAATGGGATGCTTTTTTGTTGTAGAGATAGTAAGGAGAATTCTTATCCCCAGGATCGATGAAGATGAGTGTTTCTAATTTTTTATCAAAGTCTTGATACTTCTCCTTGCTTAAGAGTTTTTTCTCTTTGAGATATTTTCTAAGATACATGACTAAAAAGTCTGTTCTTCCTTTGATCTCAGAGAGGTCAAGAGGCGCTTTTTCAAAAAGTTTCTCTTCTTCTGAAACAGCGGTGAGAAAGTTCTTCGGGAGGAATCTTCCGTCTGTTTCTAGCTCCTCTTTGCACTTTTGAATCAAGGAAAAGCGGTTCTGTTCGTATGGGATGAGTTTTTCAAGCTCTTGATAGGTCTTTTTCTGCGCTCGTTTCATGAGCAAATAAAGGATGAGAGTCGTCAGTAAGAAAAGGGCGAATAAGCCCAAGAATATCAGTAAATAATGCCACCACTGCATAAGAAAACCTCCGTCTATAAGATAACGATTCCTCCGCGATAACTCAAGAAATAATCCCGCTGATATGTTACAATAGCACTATGAAAAACAACCGGCGCAAAGCTGTCTTACTGATGGCTGGAAAAAGTGAACGATTTTCAAAGACTGGAGTGAAAAAACAGTTTGCTCTTCTTTTGAACAAGGAGAGTTTTCTCTATCCGTTAGAGAGTTTCATTTCCTCTCAGCTTTTTGAAGAGATTATCCTTGTCATCGAAGAGGAAGATAGAAATCATATTGAGAAGATTCTTGCTCGTGAAAATCTCGTTTTTCCACATCGTTTTGTCATCGGTGGCGAGAACAGAAATGCTTCTGTCAACAACGCCTTGATCGCGTTAAAAGAAGAGGGGGATTTCAAGATCTTTATACACGATGCAGCAAGGGTGATTCTGCCTTTAGACATTCTATTATCTTTGAACAAAGAAATTGAAACTGTTGATGCTTGTGCGCCTTATCTTCCGATAGCAGACTCTATCTATCAACCTCAGTTAAACAGATATGTTAACCGCGATGATTTTGTGCGGATTCAGACTCCTCAAGTGTTCGATTACCAGAAACTATTCTCCTTATATCAAAAGGGTTTTTCTATAGAAGATACCGATGATTTTTCCAAAGCTCTTAGAGCGGGGCTTTCTCATAAATTGGTCCTTGGAAGCCCCTATTTATACAAATTGACTTACCCTGAAGATCAAAAAATCATTGAAACCGCTTTACTAGGTGGGGTTAACTGATTTACTTTTCATTGCATTTTTTCTAATATATAGGCTCAGTGAATTTATTGCACAGTTGTGATGACTGTTTGCGTGAAGGAGCGAGTATGGTAAAAGTATCACTGTTTGGCAGAGAAAAAGAGACATTGGACTTCACTTCCATCGAAGCGCAGAGCTTCCATGTCGCAAGAGAGATTGAGACGAAGACGGGAGCTGGTAATGACTTCCTCGGTTGGCTTAATTTTGCCTCCAAACTTCCCGAAGAAGAGATCGTGAGAATCGAGAAAACCGCGAAGAGAATTCGCGAGAATTACGATACTTTAGTCGTGTGCGGCATCGGTGGTTCTTACCTCGGTGCAAGAGCAGTAATCGAAGCGTTAAATGGCCTTTTCCCTGAGGATAATTTTGAAATTATCTTCTTCGGAAATACCTTATCTCCGGATTACACTGCACAAGTCCTCAAACATTTAGAGCATAAGCATTTTGCAATCAATGTCATTTCTAAGAGCGGAACTACCACTGAGACTGCGGTTTCATTCCGCCTCTTAAAAGAGCTTTTTGTGAAGAAGTTTGGAGAAGAAGAGTTGAAAGATGCAGTGGTTGCAACCACTGATCGCGTCCGCGGATCTTTGAAGTTTGAGGCGGATGAGATCGGTTACGAGACCTTTGTCATCCCGGATGACATCGGTGGCCGTTATTCTGTTATCACCCCGGTCGGTCTTCTTCCGATCGCCTGTGCTGGCATCGATATCCGCGAATTTATCCGCGGTGTCATCGATGGTGAAAAAATGTACTCCGGAAAGGATTTCCACAAGAATCCCGCTTATTATTACGGAGCCATCCGTTATCTGATGAAAGTTCAGGACAACATGACTTCCGAGATGTTTGTCACGTATCATCTTCAATATCAGATGATTGGGGAGTGGCTCAAACAGCTCTTCGATGAATCCGAAGGAAAAGATGGCAAGGCGCTCCTTTGCACTTCTGCCACTTTCACCACGGACCTCCACAGTATGGGTCAGTTCATTCAACAGGGTGCTCCGGTCCTCTTTGAGACGATTATTCATGTCCGTCAGCCGAAGGAAGATGTCACTGTCAAAGCGGATGAGAAGAATTACGACAATCTCAACTATCTTGCTGGTAAAGAGATGTCGTTCATTTGCGAGAAAGCCTATGAGGCTACCTTAAAGGCTCACACTGAGGGTCACACTCCTGCTGTCGTCCTCGATGTGGATATGATGAATGCTTATTCTTTAGGAAATCTCATGTATTTCTTCTTTAGAGCTTGCGCGTTCTCCGCCTATCTTTTAGAGGTTAACCCGTTCAACCAACCCGGTGTTGAAATCTATAAGAAGAATATGTTTGAGCTTTTAGGAAAGCCCGGCTATAAAAAATAAAGGACGGAGAGACTTCCCTGCAAAAAAAGTCGTGGAAGTCTCTCTTTTTCTCTTGAAACTGCTGATATGGTTTGCTAAAATATCAAAGCGCCGAAAAACAGGGATGCTTAGCTCAGCTGGTTAGAGCATCGCCTTTACACGGCGGAGGTCAGGGGTTCGAATCCCTTAGCATCCACCATTTCTGAACATTTGGCGGTATGTACGATCTTATTCGATGGGCGGTTAGCGAAGTGGTCAAACGCGGCAGACTGTAAATCTGTTCCTTAGGGTTCCGTGGTCCGAATCCACGACCGCCCACCACTTATGGTTAAAGCGCGATTCGCGTTTTAATATCAAAGC
>JALFLX010000087.1 GCA_022774485.1 Bacilli bacterium | reverse complement strand
CATGTCAGAGAGAATATCAAGCTCACAGAAGATTTAGCCAAGAGAGGATTAGATCTCATGCGTTTTTCAGTGCTCGATCATGAAGATGCAAAAGCGTTACATGAGATCAAACAGAGCGTTTCTATCCCAGTCATTGCAGATATCCATTTTGATTCAACCCTCGCAGTGGAAGCAATCCTATCCGGAGCGGATAAAATCAGAATTAATCCAGGGAATATTCCGCTTTCCAGTTTAAGAGAAATCATTTCCCTTTGCAAAGAAAGACAAATTCCTATCCGAATCGGTGTCAATTCCGGATCATTAAATCGTTATAAAGGAAAAGGAAAAGACCATATTGATGATTTCTTCTTAGCGTTAGAAGATACTCTTCAAATTTTTAAAGAAGAAAACTTTGATTTGTTAGTTCTCTCTTTAAAGACAAGCAATCCGGATCTCTTATTCCCTCTTTATCAAAGAGCATATGAAACTTATCCTTATCCTCTCCATATCGGTCTCACAGAGGCAGGATTATTAAATCAAGGATTGATTCTCTCCGCCATTCCTCTTTATCAGCTCTTAAAAGAAGGTATTGGAGATACCATCCGTATCTCCTTAGCCTCTGAGAGAAAAGAAGAGGTCAGAGCCTGCAAAACCTTATTAAAAGCAGCTTCTAGAAGAGAGAAAACACCGACGCTAATTGTTTGTCCCGGCTGTGGAAGAACCTTAGTGGAACATAAAAGAATTGCGGAGATTATTCAAGAACATCTCGATTTTGTCGATGCAGATATCAAAGTTGCCTGCATGGGCTGCCCTGTCAATGGAATCGGAGAAGCAAAAGATGCTGACTTTGGAATCACTGGCTCTGGTGTCAAAGATGACTTCATTCTCTTTTCTCATGAAAAAATCCTCCTCCGTGGAAAGGAAGAAGATGTGTTAAATCGGTTATTCTCTCTAATTGAATCAGAAATTATTCATGGATGATGCGATAAGTGTCATTCACACCGTCAAAGACAAGCGTTTGCTCTGGTAAATATTCAGAGAGATAGTCCTTGATCTCTTTGATGTAGCGCAAGGCTGTCCGACGGGATATACCGCCACACAAAGAGACAATGTCTTTGACATGGCAAGGCTTATCGGCTCTTAGATGATCATAAATGATGAGAATTGCATTAGATTTTGTCATCTCTCGCTCCTGACTTAATAATGAAATTTTACTATTCAATGTAAATCAATCATAGATGTCAGAATTTGACATCTTTTCAAAAATAATTTTCATTTGCCCACTTTTTTTAAAAAACCGAGATAATTTTTCTCTTTTTTGACCATAATTATTTTAATAAAAATTGAAATTTTTTTCTGATTTATTCGAATATGATAAATTGAAATTGCAACTCAATAAAATATTGTTTGCGAAAACAATAAAGCCGAAAAAAAGTAAAATCTAATAAATTGCAAAGTCAGAGAAACATTGCAAGAGATAACCACCTTTTACTTTGATGCATTTTCCTGAATCATAAATTCGGTATGTTATATAATCTTACGTGCAAAAAATATGTAGCTTCAAAGAAATGGATGAAGAATTATGAAAAAGAAATTAGTCGCAGTTACATTACCACTTATTGCTGGTGTCGCCTTATCCGGAACAGGTTTTGGTCTTTGGGTCTTTAATGAAACAGTCGATCCCTTTACAGTCGGTGCCTCTATGCAGTTAGAGCCAGCCATTGCCATCAATTCTGACTGTTTAAAAATCACAGGAATCAAAGTTGTAAACGCAAATGGAAAAAGTCTTCCAGGAGACTCTACCCTCATCTTCGATCAATCTGATCAAAACCAAGAGGATTATCGCTGGAAAGTCACAGTATCAGTCAGCTTCACATTTGAACTCATTGATGGAATCCTCCATGAAGAAAGCGATCCAACAGATGGCCTTGGAAACTACAATCCTGCAACCTCAATCAACGCACAAATTCACGAGGACATCCAAAATAGACTCTTTGATTACTCCGTAGATATTACCAATCCTCTTGCCACTGGTGGCAAAGGTGATCCCACTTGCAAAATCAATGCTTATCTCGATAAAGGCACCTCAACTGATACTGCTCCTAATGGTCTTGGTGAGCTTTATGGAATGCTAATAGAAAACGGTCATACCCCAGTTCCAGTCGATAATAAAATCACATTAAATATGTCATCAGACTTCCACTTCAAACCAAAAGCATTATACAACCAAATCCAATCAAAAGATGGTTACGAAACATTCCGAGGTCTCCTTTCCACAAGTACCTTCAATTTCAAAGTAGAGCTTACTAAATTCTAATACCCCTGCAAAACATGATTAATCGAAGACAGAGGCATCCAAACAAAACAGTGTTTCTAAAAGAATTCCCTCTCTTTCTATACATCCAAAGTCAACATCGATAGGAATGCATATCCAAAAATCTGTTCTTATATTCACGATTTCATAAAAGAATAAACACCTTATATTTTTACAAAATAAAAAAATGTCAAAAATTTTTCAGCAAAATAGCTTATATCGAAAAATAACATGTTTTTTCGAAAAAATATTGTAAAACGCATATTATTTAAGCCGTTACACACAAAAATTGCAAACTTTAGCACCTTTTTAGCACTAGACAATAAAATAGTTTTTATTTCATTAAACGAATAAACAACCTTACTTTAGCACTTTTTTGACAAGCATTTTGCTATTATTTTTTTCCCTTTTATAGTTTAATATTCACACTTTCAAGGGCTTACGCCCGTGTTTAAGGAGATAACTAATATGAAAAAGAATTTACTTGCCGTTCTCTTACCTGTCGTTGCTGGTGTTGCCCTCTCTGGCACTGGTTTTGGTCTTTGGGTGTTCAAGACCAATGTCGAAAGTAAAACTGCTGGTGCTGGTTTATATCTTGAACCAGCGATTCAGTTCAATACTAATGCCTTAACTGTAACTGATGTGAGTGTCGTAAATAAAAAGGATGCTGCTACTACTAAAATGATTTTCGATCAAGACTACATTGGTGTAACTTCGGAGGCATGGCAGATTGATATTACTGTTAAGGTTTCTTTTGATGTCTTAGATGGCACTACAAAGGCAGATGTGAATTCATCTGTTTATGATGGAACTTATGCTTCCGCTGCTGATGTAGCATTCGGCGAAGCTGATAAAGGTGAATTATCAGGTAGATTGGAGAAGTATACTGTTACTGTTTCATGGGATCAAACCTTAGCTCAATATATTGAACTTGATACGGGAATTTCTGGTGGACAAACTCAGAAATTATCCGAATTTAATACGTTCTTAACAGCCGATATGGCAAGCTTAGCTACGACTAAAGCAATTAGCCATACCTATCATTTTTCTTTCCACCCTAGTAATACTTATAATAACATTAAAGATAAGGGTGCCTATGAGACATTAAGAACTGCTATTTCTTCTGGCACAATGAACTTTACTGCTTCATTCGCTAATACCGATAATTAATCTTCTTTACTCATTCAGAGGACCTTCGGGTCCTCTTTTTACAACTAGTGTATTTAAGTCAGTAACTCATATTAGTAAAATAATTCTACCTATTAACTTTCTGAGGTCAATATGAAAAAGAAATTACTCGGTTTCATCCTTCCTCTTCTTGGATTTATCTCGTTATCGACTACTGGTTTTGGTCTCTGGGTCTTTCATGAGAATGTAGATTCTAAGACCATTGGTTCTTCGTTGTATTTAGAACCTGCTTTTTCGTTTGAAGAAACTGAGATTTCACTCTCTGTCTCTTATGATTGTAAAGCAAATAGTGAAGCTGTTTCTGAGACTTCTGCACTTATTTTTGATCAGAATTATAGATACACTGGTTCTTGGTCTTGTTCGATCACTGCTAGTTTCACCTACGATATTCTTTTAGGAACGAAACATGAAGTCGATCCTCTTGATGCAAGTACTTATCAAGCTTCGGGTCCTGTTCTTCCTTATTTAGAATTCAATGCATTCCAGATTCGATTCAACATGACAGAGAATGATTTGATTGATGGTGGTTACTTAACAAGCCAAGTAGGTTCTACTTCCGAACGTATCACTCCTTTCTTTAATCTCTCAGGGGATGAGGTAGATGATGACTTTTCTGTCGAAGGCACAATTCGAAGAACTGTCACCAAAACGGAAAAATTCACTTTCTTACCCGGAACGAAATACAACGACATCGATACTGTTTCAGAATATACAACGTTCCGTTCCTTTCTTGAATCGGCAGAGATACTTTTCTCTGTGGTGGTTGAACGTAACCCGAATCCAGATAATTTCTTACCTTAGAAAATAAAACAGTCTAGCATGGCTAGACTGTTTTACTTTTTAATGTCTTTCCTTTTCCATATGGAAGTCTTTGACGTTTCCGCCGCTTTTTGCGATGTTTGTTAAGACAACTTTTCTGCGGTGTTTGAATTTGACAAGTTCGACTGCTTTGGCGACTTTCTTCTTATATCCGGGTTTTACTTTCTTGGATTTGTTCTGATTGACAGCGTGGCGGATTTTCTTTTGAAGCTCTTGTTGATTTGCTCTGTCTTTCTTTCCCATGTTTCTAAATTGATAGGAGCCTTTCTGATGGCGGAGGTTTCCTTCGGTGAGTGTATAGGCATCGAAGTTCACACCGCGTCTCACTAGGTCTTTCACGCGTTTGACGCTCTCTTCCTCTTCGTAGGTGAAGAAGACATAGGAGTCACCTTTTTGAGAGAATCTTCCGCATCTACCAGCTCTGTGGAAGTAATAATCAGTATCTTTAGAAAGGGACAAAGAGAGGATGGTATCTACTTCTGGAATATCGATGCCACGGCTTACAAAGTCAGTAGCAAGTAACAGGTGTTCGTTTTCGTTTTTGAAGCGATTGAGGACATTTTTAATCTCTCGTTTTTCAAGTCCTCCGTGTACGATAAGAGGTTTCAAAGAGAGAGCTTTTAAGCTTTCAAAGACTTCGTAGAGTTCTTCTTTTGAGGAGACAAAGGCGATTGTCTTATAAGGCTTTTTCTGCTCCATGAAGTGGTAGAGCGCTTCTGCTTTACTAAGGGTTCGATAATCCACCAAATGGTGAGAGACAGTATCGTTGGTGATTTTTTTCCTGACATCGATCACTGTCTCGATTTTGAGTTTGCTTTTCACTCCTTTGATCTGCTGTTCTTTTAAGGAGGCAGAGAAGAAGGAGACCAATTTCTTATCGATGAATTTCGCCATGTTCTTTAAAGAATCATCAAAGCCATCGAAGAGGATCATATCTCCTTCATCGATGATGATGTGTTTGACATTGGCTAAGACATAATGGCTTGAGAGGCTTAAAAACATGGTGGGTGTTGTCAAGACAATTTTCGGTTTGGATCTATTGTAGTCGTTTTTAGAATAGATTGTCTTCACCGCATCTTCTTTTAAACCCAGTCTTCTCGTAAAGCTTTCAAACACGCTTTTTATCTGATCTAAGAGTGCGACTGTGGGTGAGAGGATAATAGCTTCGACGCTGTCGTTTTCTTCAAGCATGGAAAGGATTGGAAGCGCAAAGGCAAGGGTTTTACCAGTGCCGGTTTCTGAGAGGGCTAAGACGTTTTTTCCCCGCAGCAACTGGGGAATGGTTTTCGCTTGAATATCAGACATTGTCAAAAAACCATCTTCTTTCAAGAGGTTGACAATTTCAGGTTTTAAAGCAGTGGAACCAAAGGGCAGTTTTTCACTCATGTTCTTCTTCTTTCTCGACGACTTTTAATCCTAAGATCTCAACATCAGCATCGGGGACTCTGCTCGGGCACTGGCTCATCGGCTCATAGGCTTTTAAGTTCTTCGGGAACGCGACAACGTCGCGGACGTTGTCAGTGTCACAAAGCTCCATTGCTAAGCGCTCGATACCGATACCAAAGCCACCTTCCGGTGGGACGCCGTACTTTAAGGCTTTGACAAAGAAGCCAAAGCGGTTATGGATATCTTCTTCTGTCAATCCTAAGAGAGAGAAAACTTTCTCTTGAATCTGACTATCGTGGATACGCAAGGCGCCAGAGGAGAGCTCTACGCCGTTTAAAACCGTGTCGTAGCTTGTGGAGCGGATCTTGGTCGGATCGCTATCAAAATATTTCAAATCTTCGTCTAACGGGCGGGTGAAAGGATTGGAAAGTGATTCGATATGACCATCATCTTCTCGTTCAAAGAGCGGCCAGTTGATGATGAAGACAGGCTTAAAGACATCTTTGCGGTCAAGTCCTAACTTCTTAGCATAAGCGACACGTAAGGCACCTAAGGCAAGGCACGCTTTCTCTTTCTTTGCATCCGCGCAGAGGATGACTAGGTCATCTTCTTTTACCGCTAAACGGTTCGCTAACGCATCAAGGCACTCTGCTTTGATGTTCTTGACGATGTTTCCTTCGAATTTTCCATTGAAGAATTTGAGGTGGGAAACACCGAAGACTTTGTATTTCTTCGCTAAGAGATTGTCGTTGTCAATGATCTTTCTCGTGGTGTCTTTGGCAACAGCGGGAACGACAAAGCAGTTGATGCTCTTTCCTTCATAAGCGACAAAGCCACAGTCTTTCAAGCAGTCAGTCACTTCCTGAATCTTCATGTCGTATCTGAGATCCGGTTTATCACTACCGTAATGATAGATCGCATCGAAGTAGTCCATTCTCAAGAAATCAGGAAGCTCTACATTGCGAATCTTCTTGAAAAGATATTTGACTAAGCCCTCGATGATTGTTAAGACATCCTCACGCTCGACAAAAGACATCTCACAGTCAATTTGCATGAATTCTGGCTGTCTGTCTGCTCTTTGATCTTCATCTCTATAGCAGTGAGCTAATTGGAAGTAACGGTCTGCTCCTGCAATCATGAGAAGCTGTTTGTAAAGCTGAGGAGACTGGGGGAGAGCATAGAAGCTTCCCGGATAGATTCTCGAGGGTACAAGATAGTCTCTCGCACCTTCTGGAGTGGATTTGATTAAGGTTGGAGTATCAATTTCAGTAAAGCCGTTCTCATAGAGGTATTCTCTGGTGTAACGGTTGATGAGATTTCTCACTTCTAAATAACGCTGCATCTTCGGTCTTCTCAAATCGAGATAGCGATATTCTAAGCGTAAATCTTCACTTGCAGTGGTGTCATCTTTGATCTCAAAAGGAGTGAGTTCTGATTTGGAATAGATGGTGATTTCACTGACTTTGACTTCGATGTCGCCAGTGGGAAGCTCTTTGTTTGCAACTTCTCTTTTCTGGACGATACCTTTGATTTGGATGCAGTATTCGCTCTTTAGCGGGTTTTGATGGTAGAGCTCTGGAGCAATGTTAAGCTGAGTGATTCCGTATTTGTCTCTTAAGTCGACAAAGCAGAGAGAGCCTAAATTTCTGACAGTGTTTACCCAACCAGTTAAAAGGACTTCTTTTCCTGTCTCTTTTAGTGAAAGCTCTCCGCAGGTGTGTGTTCTAAGCATGATGTTCCTCCTTTAGAAGCGAATCGAGACTGACCTCGATTTGATTTCTTGTCAGCATATCTTTCTTTTGGATTCTGTGATCCTGTTCGATGATCAACGCATTTTTGGCTTTTAAGCGGTCAGCCATTTTGAAAGCGCCACCTAAGGCTCTTGAATAGGAGCTGAATGTGACAGAATAGCCTTTTTCTCTTAGTTTGCTTGCGACATAGGATCCAAAGCCATCGCGGGCAAAATCGATGAGGAAGTAGTCTAAGCTTTCCTCTTGTAAGAGCTCTTGTTTTCTCTGCTCAGTGAGCGCTAATAAAAGGCGTTCCATGCCTAAGCTGAAGCCGATTCCTTCCATGTCCGGACCGCCGATCTGTCTCATTAAGCTAGCGTATTTTCCGCCGCCTCCGATCGCGCCTAAGGTAGTGTTGATCGAATCGTAAAGTTCAAAGACAAGACCAGTGTAATAATCAAGTCCTCTGACCAAAGAGTCATCAACTTCATAAGAGACACCGATATCATCTAAGGCTTTGAGGATATTTTGATACTCTTTTTGATCTTCTTCGCTTAGATAATCTTTAATCTTCGGAGCATCCTTACAAATTTCCTGATCCTCTTGCACTTTGCAGTCTAAGATGCGGAGAGGATTGACTTCAAAGCGTCTCTTGCAATCATCGCACATAGAATCGACATGCGGCGCAAAGAACGCTTTTAAGGCAGCTTTATAGTTTTCTCTACTCTCTAAGCTTCCTAAGAAATTGATCTTAGCGATGACTTTGTGTCCGAGCGCTTTTTCCGCTGCAGTCAAGGCAAAGAGGAAAGCGTCTAACGTGGAGGCTAAATCAATCTTGGTATCGATGAATTCCGCACCGAACTGATAGAACTGACGAAGTCTTCCTGTCTGTGGTCTCTCATAGCGGAAGACTGGACCTAAATAGCTGATTCTGAGCGGCATATCCGGAGAGTTATAAAGCTTATTCTCGATGACCATACGAGAAACAGAAGCGGTGAATTCAGGGCGCAAGGTAAAATCCTTGTCGCCTTTTTTCACTAAGTCAAAGGTCTCTTTTAAGACGATATCGCTTCCTTCTCCGACAGAGCGGTGGAAAAGTCTGTTTTCTTCAAACATCGGAAGCTCACAAGGGGTAGTTCCATACGCTTTTGCTTCCGCTTTTAAAATCGAGTCAAGGGCTAAAAAGAGCTTCTCCTGCTCCCCGTAATAATCTGTCGTGCCTCTGGGGCGTTTGATTTGTTGTTCTGCCATATTTCCTCCTTAATGGGATACGCGTTTCACTTGGAAGACGCTCTTGATGGTCATGAGGGTGTGAATGAAGTGGCCAAGCTGCTCAAGATCACGGACAAGCAGTGTCAAGGCGATTGTGGTGGTATTGCTGTTTGGATGGTATTTGGCGTTGATTTTCATGACTTTCGCATCGCAGCTTGTCATGGCGTTTAAAATGTCGATGAGCAGGTTGTTTCTATCGTGACATTCGATCGCTAAGTCGACAGGATAGCCGTTTGAATTTTTGACGTTAGGATTCCAGATGACATCGATTAGTCTTGGTTTAGAATCGGGCCTATTGACATTGGGGCAATCTTTGCGGTGGACTTTGACACCTTGTCCTGTCGAGACAAAGCCGATGATGTCATCCCCTGGAATCGGCGTGCAGC
>JALFLX010000034.1 GCA_022774485.1 Bacilli bacterium | reverse complement strand
TCTTTCCGTTGCCCAGCCTATTTGCTACGCTCTTCTTTCATCCCATACCTCACGATACTGGACTTGAGCTTCACTATATAGTTATAACGACGTTCCTATTCGGGACTTTCACCCTTTAGATATATGACATGCCCGTCACACCACAAAAATAGTCCTAGCGTGTGCTAGGACTATTTTATTTCTGCTTTTCTGATGATCGAGGTAATCTCTTTAATGATTGCTTCCTGAGGTGGAGTTTCAAATTCAAAGTAATAGCCAGAACCTCTGACTTCTCGAACGGTCATCTTCTGGCCGTGGAAAGAGCATTTTGTCTTCACCTTATACTTCACCGGCCCGACTAAGAAGCCCGCGAAGATAAAGGCTTCGATACACTCCGCTTCCGTCTTCCAAATCTGAGTGACCTCTCCCTCTTTTAACAGGACATTAACCGGGCGGATGATCTTGTGGTCATTTCTCGCTTTCATAATTCCTTTGTGGACAAGGGAAGACACTTCATAATTCTTTCCATCGTTAGCGATAGAACGCAATCTCAACGTGTTCTGCTCACTTTGCTTCTCAAAAGGGGCAGAGAAATACGTGTCTTTTTGATAGACAGTGCTTTCAATCTCACAAAGAGATAAGACTTGATCATACGCTTCTTTAGAGTCAGTGTGTATCTCTCTTTTGGTGGTGTAGAGATCGCCTTCTCTCATCTCGGTGAAGGTCATATCGTTGTTGAGGATGACATCTGCGAATCTTCTACAAGGATAGATGCTTTCAAAATAGGATTTGATGATGAATTCAAAGTAGACTTTGATGGTGAAGACATTGTGAGCGCTGGTGAGCTTCTGGTCGCGGATGACACGGCGTAAGAACAATGATTTTGGATTGCCATCGATAAAGTCTTTGATGACCGGTAATCCTTTGATATGAGAGATCATCTCATCGTTGAGCGCATAGATACCCTCAACGAGGATAACATCGACATTCTTTCCATCGATGGTATCTAAACAAGGGACTCTCTCAGAGACAACTTTTGAATATTTCTTCAGAGCGACTTTTTCGTTATTCATCAGTTTTTTGACGTCTTCGCTCGCTTCTTTCATGTCGTATACAGATGGTTCATCGAAGTTCAAACGGTCCCATTCCACCGGCAAGGCAGCTAAGAACTTCTCTAAATCTTCCCCTTTGATAAGATCAGAGATCATGAAGCGGATTTTCTCAATCTGCTTCGGTGCATATTTCTCCTCAAAAGGAACTGCATAGATCACTTCTTTGATTCTTTTAGAAATCTCTTTGATATTGGAAATCTTCCCATCGAAGAAATTCTCATTCACTTTGTTCGGAATGATTCCAGAAAGGCCGATGTTGTACTGATCAAGTGAAATTGTGCAAGAGGAATGGCCGGATTCTTTTAATAGATTCTCAAGCGCTCTTGCCGCATAGCTCTTACCTGAAGAAGAAGCTCCTGCAATTAAGACAATCGCTTTTTGAGAAGTCTCTAACAGTTCTTCAATCAGGTCTAAATTCGCATAAGACCATTTGTCGAGATGATGATATTCAAATGCCATAATTACCTCACAATGTGGAAATCCAAGTCAAGAGTGCACTCGATGTGTTGTAGAAGAACTTTCCAATCGAGAACGCCTCGGGATTATCTAACGCTAAATCATTCACCAAGAAATCATTCAATCCAGTGATACTTGCCTTCACTAAGAATTCATTGATAAGCGAGAGGACAGCAAGCAGCACTAAGACCGAGAATGTCGTCTTAGCCGCTTGGATCACAATGCCGAACACTCTTCCTAAGAAACTCTTTCCCTCTTCTCCAAACAACCCGTCCCAGAATGGTTTTAAAGCAAAGCGAAGAACGAAGAAGACAATGAAGAAGATTAAAAGAACACAGGCGTAAGTGATTGTCACATTGGCAAAGGATGAGGCGATTGCGTTCGCCATGGAGGACGTGCCATCGACAATCTTACCGGAGAAGATTCCCTGGAAGAAGTTAGGAATTCCAACTTCAGTGAGAGCATCTTTGACAAAGCTAGAATCATAGGCTGATGCCATCAGTGGAGATTCTGGAAGAATGGAGAGATAAGCGTTCTGTAAAAGAGAGCTTCCTAAAGCAGTATCCATCAACCCTCTTGCCAAAGGAAGGCCGACCATATATCCACAAAATCCGGCAACTAAAAAGAGAAACGTGTAAATCCGTTTCATCTTGAATCCGCGGATGAAACCGATGAGGACAGAGATTCCTAAAAGGACATAAATAACAATGTTGATATAACTCATAATCAGTAATAAATCGATGCTTTGACTTGGTCCGCTATCTCTTTCGATGCAAGAGCTTCAATCAAGAGAAAGGCGAAGTCAATCGATGCCGCTGCGCTTCTTCCTGTAATGAGATTTCCATCTCTTACAGCATATTCATCGACATATGTTCCGCCAAAATCCTCATCCATGCTCGTGAAGCATGTGTATCGTTTTCCTTTTAACAATCCTAAGTGGCCAAGAATTGTCGGACCAGCGCAGATCGCACCGATAATCACGCCTTTGCTGTGGCATCTTCTGACCATGTCCAAGAAATTCGGATCATTTTCCTCTGCAATATATTCTGGTCCACCGGGAATAATCAGACAATCGAAAGAGAGAGGATCTAAGGTCTTTAAAGGAACCATATGAGAAGAGGTAACCCCATAGCGTCCAGTCGCTTTGTCGCCGTAAAGACTCGCAAAAGTGACATCGATCTTCGCTCTGCGCAATAGCGCGAGAGTCCCGATTGCTTCAATCTCCTCAAAGCCATCTGTCACAACCATTAACGCTTTCATTGGAAGCACCTCCTTTTCCTGAATTGCAAACACGTAAAATATAGATATTCACAAGAATATTCTATATAATAACTGCGACAAAATAAAGGTTATCAAATGAACTCTATTGTTAAAAACATCACGGACTTATCCGGCTATCATTTCCCCTTTGAAGGGGAAAAACACTTGGCGACTTGTCTGCTTGTCCCTTACAGAGAAGACACTTGGAGAGACAATGCCAAACCGGCGATGAAAGAATATCTTTCCATCGTCAAAGCGATCGCACCCTTTGAACCAGTTGTGGTCATCATCGATCCGCGGCTTCCCTATTCTGTCTGCACGCCGTTTCAGATGGAAAACACCCATGTTCTCCGTTTGAGATATGATGATGCTTGGGCAAGAGATTCCTTGCCTGTTTTCCTTAAGAATGAAACAGAAAGACAGCTTGTCGGTGTCGATTTTGGATTCAACGCCTGGGGCGGTTCTTACGATGGTTTATACAAAGATTATGAAGATGATAACGCCTTAGGAAAAGCGTTCTTAGAAGAGATGATGATTGCCCGCTATCCGAAAAAAGATTTTATTTTAGAGGGTGGTAGCATTCACACCGATGGTGAGGGAACTCTACTTGTCACTGAAGAATGCCTCCTCTCCCCTGGGAGAAATCCTTCCCTTTCTAAAGAGGAGATTGAACAAGTTCTCAAAGATACTCTGCAGGTGAAAAAAGTCATCTGGCTTCCATATGGTGTCTATAATGATGAGACCGATGGCCATGTTGATAACATCTGCTGTTTCTTAAAAAAAGGAGTAGTCGCCTTAGCAGTTAGCGAAGATGAAAATGATCCTCAACACGAAAGAGATCTTGAGAATCTCAAGGTGTTAGAAAATGAAACAGACTGCAATGGTGAGAAGCTTACCATCATCAAACTTCCGCTTCCAAAACCGATGTATCTCACCAAAGAAGAAGAAGAGGGAATCCTCAAAAACGACATCGCCATCAAACGAGAAGAAGGAAGAAGGTTAGCGGGCAGCTATGTCAATTTCTATATGGGAGAGAAGTTCTTGCTGTTACCGCAGTTTGGTTGTGAAAGCGACAAGGTCGCCTACGACATCTTAAAAGACTTCTACAAAGAAGAAAAAGAGATTATTCAAATTCCATCAAAAGAAATCTTATTAGGTGGCGGAAATATCCACTGTGTGACAAAGCAAATACCATATATGGAACGCTATCCGTTCCAACCGGAGGATGAGGACAAATGAAAACAACACTTGCAATCAGTCAGATGTCAGTCAGCAAAGACTACGAGGAAAACATCAAAAAAGCAACAAAGCTCATCAGAGAAGCTAAGAGCAAAGGCGCTGATTTAATTTTGCTTCAAGAGCTTTTT
>JALFLX010000010.1 GCA_022774485.1 Bacilli bacterium | reverse complement strand
GAACTGGAATAAGGAAGAGAGGTTCTTGACCACATTATTGATAAAACCAAGTCCGAACATACCGTAAATGACGCTTGGGATAGCACCTAAGATTTCAATCGCACCATTTAAAATGGTTCCGATGATTTTGTTTGTCATCCTTAAGATCACTAACGCCGAAAGAATGGAAATCGGGCCAGCGACAAGAAGTGTCAGCACGGCGATATAGATGGTGTTTAAGATGATATATCCTATTCCGTATCCTTTTTCTAAGGTATGCCACTCATTGCCAAAGAGGAAGTTGACTAGATTCACTCTTGTCTCTTCTCCGGATACAGTGTAGGTAGAGATAAATGGTTTGATTCCTTTTAAGACAATGAAGAAGATGACAATGAAGATGAGAATAGAAGAAAAGAAACACAGGGCAAACAGCAAAGAGCGGACAATTTTGTCCGCCTTTGTTTTACGCTGAATTCTCTTTTCTAGGGTTTCTTTTTCAATCTGTTTCATCAGGCTTTTATGAGAGAAGACCAGCTGACATCGCCTTTTTCGTAGATGGATTTCAAAGTGACATCATCGGTTTCAGAGTAGGGATTTTTCTCGTTGACGACAGCGACAATCGCATCAGTGCAGAGTTTTCCATAGGTTCCTTCTTCGACCGCTTCGTTCTCTTCAAACTCTCTTGAGAGGAAGCCGATATCTAACTTGTTGGCATCGTCTTTCTGAGCGCCTTGGGTGTGCTTGAACGCATCGCCAGAGCCGGTGTGGTTGTGCTCTATGATGAAGTTTCCGCAGAGAGGAGCAAAGGCGCTTGAGAGTGCTTTGGCGATTTTCTCACAAGAGGTGGAACCGCCAAAGCGGATGGTGACTTTAGAGTTGTCCTCGTTGACAATAGGATAGTTTCCTTTGATGTCATCCCAATGTTTATCCGAGTTAGAGATGGTTAGGATACCGTCTTTCTCTTGGATGATTGTCTTTCCTTCAATGGTGGTGGTGTAAGCGACAAAGGCTTTGACGATTTGCCCTTCTTTGCTCTCTTCTGTATAGTCATTACGGGTGCAGAAGTTGAAATTTCTCGTCAAGGAGTAGGTGTTATTTAATACATTATCGACTGTCGGTTCTATTCCTTTGTAGACTAAGCCTTTCAAGGTGGACTCTTCTAAAGAGGCTAAGGAAATATAGCCGATTCCGTACTCATCATTTTTGATTGCTTCGATCATCTTGGCGTTAGAAGCGACTTCGACAACAGAAGAGGATAAGGGATCGTTAGAGGCTTTGGCGCTGGATAAGCCGATTTTAGTGAAGAAACCATCGCGGGTACCGCTGGTGGTGTCTCTGGTGTAGGCCATAACAACTTTAGACTGATCGAACTCTTCTTTGCCGCCGCATCCTGCAAGCAGCATGGCCATCAAGGAGATGGCGATGATTCTGTTTTTCTGTTTCATGTGTTTTTCCTCGTTTTGATTACGCTCTCATCTTATTTTTTTCTCTTTTTTCTCGCTATCGTGAGGCTGTAAAATAATGTAAAAGGATTGTAAACAAAAGTTATGACTTCAAAAGATTCTTCATTCGAAAACTATTTAAATCGGTTAGAGCAAGGTGAAAATGAGGATGAGCTCAAAGCTCAGTTTCTAAGAGATCATCCGGAATATTCATTAGAGGACTGGGCGCTTCAGCTTAGAAAGAAGCAGGAGAGAGAGGAGGATAAATACAACCCTCTTGTCTTATTAGCTTCGGAAAATGGTGCTTTTCGTGCGCTCTCTCGTTCGATTCTCTCGGAGTTAGAAACGGGAGATGAGGTGGCTTCTAACATTCTTCCAGAGTTCTTTACCCGCATGAAGTCGCTATCTATTCACTTTGAAAAGGTCGCTCTTTTCTTTCCGGAACTTACAAAAAAGGTGAGAAACAAGGCAGTGCAGAATCAAAAAGAACTCGAGGGAATGATTTCTCCTCTTCTAGTCTTGTCAGGTTCTGAGTTAATCAATAGGAAAGAAGAGGTGGAAACTTTCCTTTATTCTTTAGAAAATAACATCTGTTTTGAAAATCAAGTGTTACTTCCTGAGCTTGAAGAGAAACTTTCCAGTGAAAAGCTGTTATTCTATTACGAGAAAGAAATGGAAATCGGCTTCGCTCTGATTCGAATCCGCTGAGGTAAACGATGAAAACTGCAATTGTGTACTATTCTAGGAGAGGTGGAAACTGGTTTGATGGAAAGGTGGTCCAATTAGAAGTTGGAAACACTGAGCTTTTATCTTCTTATTTAAAAGAAGTGACTGGCGGTGATCTGTTCTCGTTACAGATGAAGCATCCTTATAGCGATGACTATGACATCTGTGTGAATGAAGCAAAAGAAGACCAGATCAATCATGTCCTTCCAGAGCTTAGAGAGATCCCTGACCTTTCTATCTATGATGAGATTTATTTAGGTTATCCGATTTTCTGGGAGGATTTACCGCAGCCTGTCATCTCCTTTCTCTCCTCTGTAGATCTTTCAGGAAAGAGGATTTATCCCTTTTCAACACATGAGGGTTCTGGTCTTGGCGCCAGTGTCTCTCACATCAAAGAGTTGCAACCTCAAGCGGAGGTTCTCTCTCCCCTTCCCTTCCCAGGCTCTCTTGTCAAAAAGGGATACAATCGCATGAAAAACTGGGTGGAGAAGAATCAAAAACAATAGAAAGAAAAAAATAATGAACTTGATTAAAGAAAAACATTTGGAAGGAGAAAGAGCTCTCTTTCAATGTGAAGATAGCCAAATCGAATCCTGTCTCTTTGACAACGGAGAGTCTCCATTAAAAGAAGGAAAAAATCTCATCGTGGTCAACACGGATTTCGGATGGAAATATCCGCTCTGGTACAACAGAAATCTCACAGTGAAAAACTGTCACTTTCTCAAAGACAGCAAGAGCGGGCTTTGGTATGTAAAAAATGGAACTTTCTCTTCTCTTGATATCGAAGCGGTCAAAGAGTTCCGTTACTGTGAAGGAATCCGCATCGAGGATACTTCATTCCACCACGGAGCAGAGACTCTTTGGAACTGCAAGGATGTATCTTTAAAGCGCCTTGAGATTCAAGAAGCGGATTATTTTGGGTTCCATTCAAGTGACATTGAAGGAGAGAGACTTCATCTTGTCGGAAACTACTGTTTTGACAGCGGAAAGAATATCTATCTCAAAGACAGTGTTCTTCTCTCAAAGGATGCGTTTTGGAATGCAGAGCATGTTCTTTTGGTAAACTGTGTCATCGAAGGAGAATATTTCGGTTGGAATTCTTCTGATATCACTTTGATTCACTGCACCATCAAAAGTCATCAGGGTTTTTGTTACATGAAGAATTTGAAATTGATCGATTGTAAGATTGAAGAATCGGATTTGATTTTCGAATATTGTGAAAATATCGACGTGACTTCTCTCACTCCTCTCTCAACGGTGAAAAATCCGATTTCCGGTAAGATCAAAGCGCCATCTATTGAATGTCTGATTGAAAATGATGCAAAGATTGATCATTCAAAAGTTCTTATTGAAAGCGAGGTGAAATCCCGTGAAATATAATTTTGAAAAAGTGATCAACCGCAAGAATACGGAGTCATTAAAGTGGGATATCAACGAGGATGTCTTACCTCTTTGGGTTGCTGACATGGATTTTGAAGTCGCACCAGAGATCAAAGCAGCGTTAGAAAAAAGACTTTCTCTCTCGGTTTACGGATACACTATCACTCCTGACAAGTGGTATGAAGCCTATCAGCGCTTCTATCTTGAACGCCATGGGTTAACGATTGAAAAAGATGAACTTCTTTTCTCCGCTGGGGTGGTTCCGACAATCTCCTCTGCTGTTAGAGCGTATACCAAAGAAGGAGACCATGTGGTTGTTCTTCCGCCAGTCTATAATATCTTCTACAATTCCATTCGAAATAATAATCGTGTGATCCATGAAGTTCCGCTTCTTTTAGAGGATGGGGAATATTTCATTGATTGGAAAGGATTAGAAGAAGCATTTGCGCTTGAAAATACCAAAATGGTAATCTTCTGTAACCCTGGAAATCCTGTCTCTCGCATCTGGAGCAAAGAAGAGCTTGCCGCTCTTGGTGCGCTTGCTAGAAAATATGATGTCACTGTTTTATCTGACGAGATCCACGGAGAAATTACACGCCCTGGAACTTCGTATGTTCCTTATCTTACGGCTAGCAAAGAGAATTATAAAAACAGCCTTACTGCAATTTCTGTCACGAAGGCTTTTAATTTAGCAGGTATTCAAACCTCTGCGATTATCGCAAAGGATCCTGTCATCAATCAGAAAATCAACCGCCAGATCAATACCGATGAAGTTGCCGAAGGTAATTTCTTCAGTTATGATGCTGCAATCGCGGCTCTTAATGAGGGACGAGAATGGCTTGATGAGCTTCGTGAAGTCCTTTTTGACAACAGAGATGAAGTCAAATCTTTCTTAGAAGAACATGTCCCTGAGGTCTCACTTCTCTCTGGGGATGCCACCTATCTTCTTTGGATTGATTGCCGTTTGTTGACAAAAGACAGCGATGATTTGATTGAACATTTAAAGAACAACGGTTTGTTACTCTCTTCTGGAAAGAGTTATGGAACCGGAGGAAATGGCTTTGTCAGGATGAATGTCGCTTGTCCAAAGAAGACATTAAGAGAAGCTCTCTCCCGCTTTGAACAGGGAATTCACTCTTATCACAGAAAGGACTCTCTATGAAAAAATTGATTTCACTTTTGCTGTTTCCTTTTTTATTGACAAGCTGCGGAGGTACTTCTTCTCCTTCTCTTTCGATTTCTTATTATGCAAATGATGTTTCAGGAACTGCTCCTACACTGTTAACTGGTCTTTATGAGGGAGAAAAAGTTGACTATGTTCTCTCTTCTTATCCGGTCATCGCTTCTGCTCTTCTTTCAGAAGACAAAAAGACAGACTTATCCATTGTGAAAGATATCCGGAAAGAATTCGGAGAGAAATATCACACAGAAGGCTTTCCACAAGCTGGTCTTTTTATCAAAGCTTCTTTAGAAGAAAATCAGGAGGAAACAGAGGGGATTCAATCCTTCCTCTCTACATTTGATCAGGATATTCAGCAGCTGATTTCACAGCCTGAAGTGATGACAAAGACATTATCGGAGAATTATAAAACTCCGGTAGAGCAGAAAAATCGTTATGGATTCACAGCTGCTCTT
>JALFLX010000005.1 GCA_022774485.1 Bacilli bacterium | reverse complement strand
CCCTCTTCGGCCTGAACCGCTCTTGTTTGTTTTACGAGTGTCTCTCGGGATAAACCACCGCTCCAGGACGACCAGAAGCAGGCTGCAGACCCATTTCCATCAAGTAGGGCTCTCTTTGCTGCAGTGGACTGTTTCACCTTCCCTTCAAAGCTAGTGAAAAGTATACAAAAGAGGATTGCTTTTTTCAAGGAAAAAGGGCCACAAGGGCCCTTAGATCACTTTGGAAATATCGTCTCTGAGCTTCTGATAGTTCTGATTCATCTTGAAACCGACTTCAAAACAAGGAACAGGAGCAAGTTTTTCTTCCTGGAGACGCAAGAAGTGTCGCTCTGAAGTGTTGATCTTATCACACTTGGTGAAGACAAATGCGTAGGGGATATGCAAGCTCTCTAAGTAAGAGGCAAACTCATCGTCCGCTGGAAGAAGGAGGCGACGAGCATCAATGAGAAGATAAACTTTTTTCAAGGAGGGGTTATCCTCGATGAAATCTTTCATCAATCCAGCGAAGTTATCGCGCTCAAAGGTGGCAAAACCATATCCAGGGACATCGGCGAAGTAGAGTTTATTATCGATGAGCGAGTAGTTGACCATCTTGGTAAGGCCAGCGGTCTTAGAGGTCTTCATGAAGTTTTTACACTTGACAATCTCATTGACCAACGTGCTTTTCCCGACATTGGAGCGACCGATAAAGGTGACGACAGGGTGATCTTGCAAGAACTGACTTTTTTCTACTGCAGAGCGGATGAAACGGATGTTCTGGAAGCAGATTTTAGAAGTCATATCACACAGCCTTTCTACTCTTGCGAGCTGTTGTTTTCTTCTCTTCTTCTCTTTTCTTCGGAGAGGTCAACTCATAGATTTTGTCTTTGAGTTCAGCGATGTTCTCCAAGAAAACATGCGGGAAAAGATCAGTGACTTTTTTGATTTCAACAATCTCTAAGACATCGGTGATTTCCTTAGGAAGTTCAACTCTGTCTTTGTGGTTTTCTTGCGGGATGAAGACAGTCTTGATGTGCTCTCTTGAAGCAGCGTTTGTCTTCTCTCTAAGGCCGCCAATCGGCATAGCATTGCCGCGAAGATCTACTTCGCCAGTCATAGCGATATCATTTCTGATGCGGAGGTTGCAGATGGCGGAGATGATACAGGTAACAGTCGCCACACCTGCGCTCGGGCCATCTTTTGGTGTAGCGCTTTCGGGGAAGTGAATGTGAATGTCATGATCTGAGAAGAACTCCGGGTTGATTCCTAAATCCGGACCGATGCTCTTGACGTAGCTTAAAGCGGTGGTGCAAGCTTCTTTCATCACATCACCCAAGTTGCCAGTGAGGATAAGCTGTCCTCTTCCAGGGAACGTGTTAACTTCGATTCTGAGGACTTCACCGCCGGCTTGGGTGTAGGCTAAGCCGTTGATGATACCGACTTGAGAATCTTCGACATTGCTCTCGTGATTGTAGATTTCAGCGCCGAGATAGCGTTTGACAACTTCTTTATCTACAACAAGATGCTGAAGTTTAGGATCGCGGAGATAATCGACTGCGAACTTACGGTCAATGGTTCCGATTTTTCTTCTGAGTTCACGGACACCGGCTTCCATGGTGTAATATTCGATGATGTAGTCAAGCGCCTCATCGGTCCATTCCATCATGCCTTCTTTGATGCCGTTATCTTTCTCTTCTAAGGAGATAAGATGACTCTTGGCAATGTGCAGTTTTTCGCCTTTGGTGTAAGTTTCAAGCTCGATGAGCTCAAGACGGTCAAGCAGCGGGCCAGGAATCTTGGAGATATCATTTGCGGTGCAGATGAACAAGACATTGCTCAAGTCGAATGTCTCATCGAGATAGTTGTCGGAGAAGCTGTGGTTCTGCTCAGGATCTAAGACTTCTAAGAGGGCAGAGGCAGGATCGCCGTGATATCCACCGCCATTAATCTTGTCGATTTCATCGAGCAAGAAGACAGGGTTGTTGGTCTGACACTTGCTTAAAGAAGAGATGATCTTACCGGGCATCGCGCCGACATAGGTCTTTCTATGGCCGCGGATTTCCGCTTCATCGGAGATACCGCCTAAGGCGATTTTGACAAATTTTCTTCCTAATGCTTGAGCGATAGAGATCGCTAAAGAGGTCTTACCGACACCAGGAGCACCGTAGAAGCACAAGATCGGTGCTTTCAAGCTCTTCGTGAGCTGTTTGACAGCGAGGTACTGCAAGATACGATCTTTCTGTTTCTCTAAGCCATCGTGGTTCTTATCGAGGATATCTTTGACTAAGGATAAATCTTCATTGTCAACAGAGTGGACTCTCCAAGGGAGGTTGATCATCAAATCGACGTAGTTTGCAATCACGCCGACTTCCTGAGAACCGGTCGGAAGAGCCTTCATTCTGGTGAGTTCGCTTCTAATTCTCTTCTGGATGTTCTCCGGATATAAATCAGGATGTTCGCTCAGTTTCTTTTCAATCTGATCAGACTGATCGCCACCATCGAATTCTTTGAGCTGATCTTTGACAGCTTTCATCTTCTCGCGGAGAACGTATT
>JALFLX010000143.1 GCA_022774485.1 Bacilli bacterium | reverse complement strand
GATGCTAAGCCTGCCATCATGTTGAGGAGAGTGGACTTTCCGCTTCCGCTTTTTCCGCTGATGAAGACCATCCCCTTTTCAGGGAAGGAGACGATGATGTCATCCAATGCTTTCTGATAACTACGATGGCTTTTGAATGTCTTGCTGAGGTTTTTGACTTGTAACATACTGCTAATCCTTGTTCCTTAAAATAGTATCGACTTTCTTCTTTCTTAAGAGGAAGAGGTAGAAGAAATCAACAATGCAGATAAACAAAAGAAGACAGGCTACACCGAGGAGGAAATCTTTCATGACGAAAGTGAATATTCTGTGATAATAGAAAGGAGTCATGCCGGTGAGTCTTCTTATGGTTTTGGATAGGATTGTATTTGCACAATAGAGGAATATGAGATCAAAGATGAAATAGTAGGCTGCGGTCATTAAAGTGAACAACGAGAAACGAGCAAGGAAATACAAAGATAGTTTCCCTCCGTTGTATCCAAGCGCTTTGAAAATGCCGATGTTGTAGTTGTTCAGTTTGATGAGATTGTAAGAATAGAGGAAAAGGGCAAAGACAGCGACAGCTAGGCAGATGAATGAAATCAGTCTGAATGCCTTTGTAAAAACAAAGAGATAGGTGTAAAACTGTTCTGTGAAATACTGGTTTGCGATAGTCAATCGATAATCCTTTTCAATTAATTGAGCCATCAGTGCATCTTTGTCTTTGACTTTATAAAAATGATAGCCGAAAGGAATGCAGTCTTCTACGAAAAGCTTGTTGAACAAGTCATCGCTTACCCAAAGTGATGCCTCGTTGAAAGGAGTATCTTCTTCCTGATAGAGTTCCCTGTGAGCAGAGCTTAGATATACTTTAGTGAACTTTAAAGGGGAGGAGAACTCATTTTTGTTAATTCTTTTTCTTAAACTGAGCGGATTAGAGTCGGTGTAAACACCTTCATCTGCGCAATTGATATTCTTAGCGAACATAGGAGAGATGATACATTCATTGTCCTTGAGGCTAGAACATCTTCCAAGGATTACTCCCATTACATTTTCCGTTTGTTCATTGCTGTTTTCAGCGACATAATTAACTGGAAATACAAAGCGGTCTTTTATCTTTTCTTGTTTGGCGTCTATGAAGAAGTCTTTGTTTGTTGAATAAAAGATGGCAAGTGCGTTGATGATGTAATCTACACCTTCTTGATATTGATTTTCTTTGATATAAATAGAATCCTGTTTGCTTGAGAGGAGATTGAATAATTCCGGATATTTGTTTCTGTAGTCTGTTTTGATGATGCCGTTAACATACATCGCTTTCGCATTTGAATAATTCTTATTGTAGGACTTATAGCCGACATAACCGACAAGATCATCATATGTCTTAAACAACCCTTCGGAATTGCTGATGTAAGCATCCGCCATAAAATCGGTCATATAGATGCCACTTTTCTTGATGTTGTTTGCTTTCTTTATATATTCAATCTTATCAATCTGTAGGTTTTTCTTGATGTATTCATCATTGCAAATAAGAAGGCCGTTGTTTTTCTTTGGATAGTAAAGCGTAGTTTTATCATTGAAGACTTGATAACTTTCATAGTCTGAGACAAGACTGTTTTTGTAATACATATGCTGGAAACGATACAGTTTGAATGCATCTTGATACAGTCCCTCTGTATCTTGAAGATCATCTTTTGATTCTGCGATGGGTTGTGTTTTATCCCGATAAATTGCTGTTGGATCATTGTACTTTTTGAAGACTGTAAGATTGTCTGTCTTCTTATAGTATTCGGATTCATTGAGAGCTAGGTCATAGTTTTTTGCGTTGGAAACAGAAAATAGATTGTAGAAGAGAACCAACAATAGACTGGTGATGATGGAGAAGAAGGTGACTCTGAACCAGTTCTGACCTATTGCTTTGAAGATCGAAGAATACGGTTTGAAGAAAGAGCGTTTCAGTTTTTTTCCTTCTTTCTTTTCCTCGGAAGAGAACTGCTTTTCGTCAGTTTCTTTGAATGCACTATCCTGTGATAATAGCCTTGTGACTTTCTTCTCTTTCAAATTCTCGTTCAGCTGATTGATGAAGCCTTTATCGATAAAAGAGGTGCTGTCGATATAAACAGAAGAGGGATCCTGTTTATCATGAGAGAGACTCTTGTCTTCGATAATCTTTCCTTGGTCCAAGGTGATAATCCTGTCTCCGTATTCATAGGCATCGAAAAGATTGTGGGAGACGATGATGACAAGCCCTTCCTTGCTGTATTCCTTCAAGATGGAGAGGACATCTTTTGATGACTGCTTGTCGAGATTTCCGGTTGGCTCGTCTGAGAAGATGATGCTAGGCTTCTTAACGATCGCTCTTGCGATTGCGACGCGTTGCTTCTCTCCGCCTGAAAGATACTTTGCCTTCTTCTTTCTCTGCTGTAAAAGTCCGACCTTATTTAGTACATCCTCAATCTCATCCTTGATGTTTCGTGGATTCTCTTCTTTTCCTAAGGCGACGTTCTCTTCGACAGAGAGCTCTTCCATGATGCAGTAGTTCTGAAAGATGAAGGCGATGTCCTGATAGTGGTAGGAGTCAAGATCCTTCTCCTTCATCTTTGTTACGTTTCTGCCATTGAAAAGGACCTCGCCTTTGTCAGGCGAGGCCAAGCCTGCCATCATGTTGAGGAGAGTGGACTTTCCGCTTCCGCTTTTTCCGACGATGAAGACCATTCCCTTTTCAGGGAAGGAGACGTTGATGTCATCCAATGCTTTCTGATAGCTACGATGGCTTTTGAATGTCTTGCTGAGGTTTTTGACTTGTAACACGCCTATATTTTAGTGCTAAAAAAGCGCTAAATAAAGAAAAACTTGGATTGCACAAGTGACCTGATGAATGGCGTCTTCAAATATAATTACCTTCGGTCAGAGATGACCGAATCCCAAACCACCACATATAAAAGCCGACTTTCGAATTTAGAGTCTTTTTACGATGATACTAAATACGAATGGTACGTTGCAAAGCACAGGAAGCCTTCTCAGGCTGAGCTCGACCTTGTGAACAGCCTTCCGATCAAATGCTGTCCTCACTGCGGAGGGACTCATTTCAAGAATCAGGTTACTTCAGCAATGGAACAAGAAGATGTTGTTGCCTTGACTGCGGCAAAGCGTTCTCCCCACTGACAGGAACTGTATTTGACTCCCATAAGATTCCCATATCCGAATGGAACGAATATATGATGCACCTCTTCGAATTCCATTACCTTTCCAGTTCTGCTAGGGACAATAGAAACGCGAAAACAACCGGAAAATATTAGATTTCCAAGGTATTTGCCGTGCTTTCGAACTGCCAGAAGGATATCCTTCTGGTAGGTAGGATCTATCTGAACGAGACGTATATCCCTATCATGTCCAAAGGCGAGTCGAGAAAAAACAAAAAACATTACCGAGGCCTCTCCAGAAACAAGATCTGCGTCTTGATTGCAACGGATGGGACCGATAAACTCAGTCCATCGAAGCCTGAAGAGGTTCATGAGACAGCACCCCGCATATGACAGGGCTGATCTTCAGGACTGGCTGAATTTGTTCTGGTTCATCTATACAAACCGTGGTATTTCGATTGATGACAAGGTGAAGAAGTTACTTCAGATGGCGGTTTTGACACGGAAAGCGATCAGATTCCGGGATGTTTTCGCAAAAAAAGGGGGAATGATGACTTATCAGGTCACCTATGCAAACCAAGGCTTAATTATAATTTCAAAATCAAAAAAAGTTCTTGAATTCTAGTTGTTTAATTATTTCCTCTTTCATAAATGCAATGTCTTCTAGTGCAACGATTCATTTATCTTCAACATCATTTATTCTATGAATTATAGCTAATATTACTCCTTCAAATTCATTTAATGGCTTGGTTACTCCTAGCACATATGCGTCTTGTTCTTCACCATCTGGTGCAAATACTCCTTCAATATAGCCATAATTGATTGTATAAAAATATCCTTATGCTTTGGATGAAATGTTCCAAATGACCTATCTATTATAACTTTTCATTTGTTACCAATCATTTATTTTTTCTCTATTTAACTTATAAATTCTAATTTATTTAATGAAAAGGATAAACAATAGTGTTGCTTGCTGATTACGAAAAGGCCCAAAGTGGTAGAATATTGATGCTGCATTGAGAA
>JALFLX010000105.1 GCA_022774485.1 Bacilli bacterium | reverse complement strand
GATGGAAAAGTTTGAACAAAAAATCAGAGATGGTGAAATCTGCGATGGTAAGACCTTGGCTGCCTACGCTTACTACAAAGCGAGAAATCATTAAATTCCTCCCTTTTCATTTTTTCAACAAAGAGAGATTGATCTGTTCATCATTTTATGACAAAAATTTAACATTTTTTGCCAAAAAGAAAACCTAGAATTGCATTGATAGATACGACATCATCTATCTACTTCACGGAACAGACCCCCAGTCAGTGACTCATCAAGAGACATGGCTTTATAAAATCGGAGTGAAGAATATCCTTGACAACATGATCGCCAGAGGAGATATCGAACCTTTGATTGTCGTGACACCATCTTTTTACTCCTACGGATTGTTCGGAGATGATGACATGAAAGAAATCAAAGAATTCTCGCAAGTGAAAGTAGATTCCACAAATAACTTTATCAAAGAGCTGAGATATGATTTGATCCCAGCAGTAGAAGGAAAATATTCCACCTATGCAGATGGCACAAAAGAAGAGAATTTTATCTCTTCTAGAGATCATCGGGCCCTGGCCGGATTATCAAACGGATGCAGAATCACCTATCTTGGAGGTATGGTGGAAAACTTCGATTATTTCAGTTGGTTCGGATGCTATTCCGCCTCTATCGATAGTCAAATGATTCTAAACGCATTGAATTCCGAAACATTTAACCAATACTCGTTAAATTATATGTTTAATGCAGATGGAATCTATGACTTCGCCTATAACAGCCATAAAAAAATGGTGAAAGAACTGCTCGAAGATGAAAAGTTTAATCAAGATAATGTCGAATATGTCCAAATTGCGTTTGGATATCATTCTGCACGTTCTTGGAGAGTTGCATTTTACGATAGCTTACAAAGATTTTTTAAGTAGGTGTCACTGTGAAAAAATAATTGAACACTTACCAGTGTGTATCTTATCATCGCTTTTACTTGCAGTATGGGGTGAATTCATCCTCTGTTTCATTCGCGGTTATAGTGAGCTTTGGTATACCATCCTCACTGCAGCAGTGATTGTGTCCGTCATCGCTTTCTTTGGATATCATACAAAGAAAGTATGGCTCTCTATCATCGCGACAGCATTTATCGTTGCCGGTTCAGAACTCCTGATCGGATTCCCAGATTACACCGTGTATTTCGCGTTTGTCGCAAATGGATTTGCGCTTCTTTTTGAAATTATTCTTGTCGTGTATCAAATCAAAGAATTTTGCCTCAAAAAGAGACAAGATAAAAAAGAAAAAGCTGAGCTTTAATAATTGAAAAAGAAAATCATCTCTATTGTAAATTTCTAGAAGCAAACAATAATTCACAGAAAAATTTCTTACTTTTCTCATCACAAAATACTACTTATCCACTTATAACTTTCGTATAATAGTTTAGCTCTAGATAGAGCGTAAAAATTAACATGAACACAATTATTGTCCGAGCTTTAGCAAAGATAAATCTAGCCATTGATGTGTTGAGAAGAAAAGAAGATGGATATCATGAAATCGATATGGTAGCAATACCTCTCGAACTTCACGATTCCATTGAAATAACACCATTCCCGCCTAATTCAAGATTAGACACGTATTTGTATTGCGATGATCCTACCATCATTTGCGATGAATCAAACCTTGCATATAAAGCCTTGAATCTCATGAAAAACCACCACAGAATTGAAGGTGCTTTCCAAATGATGATTCACAAGAGAATTCCGGTAGAAGCTGGTTTAGGAGGAGGATCTGCAGACGCTGCTGCAGTCATCCGAGCACTGGATAACTATCGCAAAGAAAAAGAAGTTGAACTAGAGATTACAGAAGAGAAAATCGCATTAGAATGCGGGGCTGATGTCCCTTTCTGCATCAAAAACAAACCTTGCAGAGTTAGAGGCATCGGTGAGAGATTAGATGAGATTAAAATCAAAAATAAATATCATGTCTTGATTGTTAAACCGAATATCGGTTTATCAACCAAAGATGTGTTCGAAGCATTTGATTTTATCAATCAAGAAGAGATCAAACATCCTGATATTGATGCTTTGATTCACGCCTTAGAAATCGGTGATGAGCAATTGATGAAAGAGAATATGATCAATGTTCTCTCTTATCCAGCCATCAAAGCGCTCCCTCAAATTAAAGAACTATTAGATGAGATGACTGCAAAGGGATTAGACCTTAACGGCATGTCCGGAACCGGTTCTGCCTGCTATGCTCTCTCAAAAGACCGCCACAAACTAGAAGTGGCTTCTCGTCAATTTGAGGCGAAGGGATATTCTTGTTTCTTAACATCATTCCATTTAAACTAGGTCACATAATATGTGGCCTTTTTTGTCGATTGTATTTGCAACTTATGTTGATAATGTAAAATTTTATAACTATAAAACGTCTAAATGAACCTATATTTAAAAGCATATAACAATTAATTATTAAACTATAATTTTGTAAAATAAAGTTTTTTTTACCAATAATCTTCAAAACAGAAAACTCAATTTCAAATACTTCAAACAACAGTTTTCAATGAAAAATGGGAAAATCAAAAATAGGACATGTACTGAACCCCTCTTGTTGGACTAAGGAAAAGGTCAAAGATGAATGAAGTGACATGTCACTTCATTCAATAGTAAGCGTCAACGATCAATCAT
>JALFLX010000113.1 GCA_022774485.1 Bacilli bacterium | reverse complement strand
AGTGAGGCCTTATGATCATCCTAGCAAGTCAATCACCTAGAAGGAAAGAACTCCTGAAAGAAATCTTAGGAGATATCCCGTTTGTCTGTATTCCATCTTCCTTCAATGAAAGAGAAATTTCTGAAACTGACGTCCGGAAATTATGCTTAGAAGAAGCGCTATGTAAGGGAGAAGTAGTCAGCTTAGCTCATATGGATGACATTGTCATCAGCGCTGACACGATGGTCTCTTACAAAGGAATTCAGCTCGGTAAGCCAAAAGATGAAGAAGACGCTAGAAGAATGCTTCGTCTCATCACTGGAGATGTCCACGAAGTCATCACCGCCTATGCGATCTTTAAAGGTGGCAAAGTTCAGGAGAAAAGAGTCTGTAGAGCAAGAGTCTATCTTGAGAAAATGGCAGACTTAGAGATCGAGGAATACCTCGATACCCTCTCTCCACTTGATAAAGCAGGGGCCTACGGAATTCAGGATAAGGACTTCATCGAATCAAAAATTCTCTCCGGGAGCTATGAGACAATTGTCGGACTTCCGATCGACGAATTAGAAGAAGACCTTGTAAAGCTTGGAATCATCGAATAAGAAAACGGCGGATATATCAAGAATTCTTGATCTCCGCCGTCTTTTTATTTTGTCTTTTCTTTTAAGAGAGCTGAGAACTCTTCGCTCATGCTGCCGATGACGAAGACAATTTTATTTCCCATGAACATGACCGAATCAAACTGTTTTTGAATCTCTTCTTTGTTCACTTTCTCGATGTCTTTGATGAGAACAGTGACTCTTGAACCCATGTTCTTAATCTCTTCGATGTTATCATTTCCGCCGAAGAGAGAGGAAAGAGAGCTTGTCACATCATCGACCTTCTTGCTGACTTCTCTCTCGCTCTCTTCAATCTTTTTCTTCTTGATGAAGTGAAGAACAAGGAAGATGATCAACGCGATCAAAATGACTGCAGCAACTCCTCCAAAGATATACCAACCGAGCATAATCAATCCTCCATTCCTGAAATATTCTTTCTAAGCCTTTTCACTTGAGAGATTTCTCTAAAGTGAAGCAAGGTGATGAACTTATCTTCTTCTTTTGTGAAAAGATAAGAAGATGCGGCAATATCTTCTCTTCTCATCCCATCGAGGTATACTTCAATCAACCCTTTTCTCACATCGACACTCAATTTTTGAGAAGAAGCTAGAATCGCTTTGTTGATCGGATTGATAGAAAGTCGATTGTAACAAGGTGCGATTGTCGAATATTGATAAATATCCGGTTTTCCAACTACAATCGGAGAATTTAACGAGGTGAGATATCCAGTCGTTCCGACAGGAGAAGAGACCACGATTCCGTTTGCTCTCACGCTCGAGAGCAACTCGCCATCAACTTTGATATCTAAGAAACAAGTCTCACTCGATTGAATGGAGACATCATTGACAAATTCATATTTTTCAGAGCCAGCGACAAGCTGATAGAGAGGAAGTTTCTCTTCCAAGGGTTCTCTTTTAGAAATGTCTTCTAAGAACGTATCCAGCTCTTCTGCATCGTAATCAGAAAAGAATCCTAAATGACCAGTGTTGATCAGACAGTATTTCACATTCTTTCCATGGCAGTGGATCGCTCTCATCAAAGAGCCATCGCCGCCGAGAACAAAAACAATTTCCGGAGAAGAAGACTCTTCAAAGCCTAAGGAAAAAAGACCTGCTCTCAGTTTTTCTTCTAGATGATGATTGTTCTCTCTCTTTTTCGAGTGGATGAGAAAGGTTGTCTGTTTCATATGGTCTCTTTTTATTTTCCCGCGGTTATTGTATCATATTGAAGTATCAAAGAGGGGTAATTTTATGTCTAGCAATAACATTGAAATTGAAGCAAAAGTACTTCTGAGCAAGAAAGATTACGAGCGCTTATTAGCAAATATTCCATTTAATCCTCAGGTGAAAGTTCAGGAGAACTATTTTTTAGATAGCGAAGATCGTGAATTGAAGAAATACGGCATGTTAGTCAGACTCAGAAGAAGAGAAGGAAGAAACAAGCTCACCATGAAGGCTCCTCTCTCCGAAGGTCTCTTAGACAAGAGCCAGATGTTGACTGACGAAGAGACAAACGCGCTCTTAGAGAACAACATCTTCCCCAGAGGCGATATCCTCGATTTCTTAGAGATTCTTCACATCGATTCCGCTCGCTTCCAAATATTAGCAGAGCTCACGACCGAGAGATATGAAGGCATCTATGAAGGCTTTGAAATCAATATCTCCAAAAACATCTACTCCGGAACAGTCGACTATGAATTGGAGTGTGATTCTGACTCCGCGTTCAACTCTCAAAACACCTTGAGAAGTCTCTGCGATCACTTCGACATCAAATATGAACCGAACGTTCTCTCCAAGGAGACAAGAGCGATCAACGCAGCTCAAAAAGCAAAGCAAAAATAACAAAGAAAGCTAGACACAGTCAGGAAAACCTGAAGTTGTCTAGCTTTTTTACTTCCTGATTTCTAACTAAGAGCAACAAAGAAATTATCTCTTTCAAGAAAAAAGCGTCTCAAGCTGAAATGAGGCGCTCGGATTTTTAAAGGTTTATTTCTGGTGGATACGATCAGAGAAACGATG
>JALFLX010000135.1 GCA_022774485.1 Bacilli bacterium | reverse complement strand
TTTTGCCTCCAAACAATGAATTTGATAGATTTTCAGATTAGCTAAATGCAAAAGATTCTACTACTCATCTGCGAAAGTCAGGTATCATATCAAACGTACCTTTTCAGCATTTATCATTCATAACGCAATTGTGAATAAACCGCTTTCAACCTATATTTTTCATTCTTTTTTTAGAATTAGAGAGAAGGGAAGTATGTCTTGATTTACAATTTCAATATGTATTTTGATAAAACAATTGTTTTTGTTTGGAGGACTATATGGATCAAATTTTAAAAGCACAAGACTTATCCCTTTTTGAAGAAGATTATGAGAAAAGAGATGGTCTTAAGAAATTGCAGAACAACATTTTAAGACACGGCATCAATGAATCCTGTATCGATGAATCTCTCTATCATGAGATGAAGGATGTTTTTTCTGTCGAAGTCAAAACTGGCAAAGTCACAAATCAGAGACAGAGCGGACGCTGCTGGATGTTTGCAGGTCTCAATGTCTTACGCGAGATTTTAAAAGAGACCCTCAATGTCAAAGAGATCGAGCTTTCCCAAGCTTACTTACAGTTCTATGACAAATTAGAAAAAGCGAATTTCTTCTTGGAGAAAGGTTTAGAGCATGCGGATGAAGAACTTGACAGCAGGGACAATGTCTTCTTACTTGACTCTGCCTTAGGGGATGGCGGACATTTCCACATGTTCACAAACCTTGTTAAGAAATACGGTGTTGTCCCCTTTGATGTCATGCCTGATGAAGCAGTCAGCAAAAATACTTCAGAGCTGAACCAAGTCCTCACTCGTTATCTCATGCAAGGATATTTAGAGCTGAGAGAAGCGAAAAGAGAAGGAGCGAAGCAAGAAGTCTTAGAGACGATGAAGCAAGGCTATCTTAACGATGTCTACCGCATCTTGAAGATGTCCTTAGGAAACCCTGTCTCTTCTTTCACTTACGAATACGAAGATAAAGATGGAAAATTTGTCCGTTTAGAGAATCTCACTCCAAAACAGTTCTATGAGAGATATCTCAAAGAAGAGTTAGATGATTACATCTGTTTAGCCGATGCTCCCTTAAATGGAATGAAGCAGTATCAAAAATACACCTGTGACCTTGTCAATAATGTCATCGGCGGAGATCCTGTCATCTTCTTCAATGTCCCTCTTTCCGTGATGAAGGATGCTTTGATCAAATCCTTAGAAGATAAGAGACCCTGCTGGTTTGCAGCAGATGTCTCCACTCAATCCTTACGAAAAGAAGGCATCTTAGCGGATGGAATTCTCCAAAGAAAAGAGCTTTTCTCTTTAAATTACACTTTGAATAAGAGCCAGAGAGCAAATCTCAGAGCAAGCTTCTGCAACCACGCTATGACCTTCACCGGAGTCAACTTAGTCGATGGTGTTCCAAATAGATACAAAGTTCAAAACTCCTGGGGAGAAGAGAATGGTTTCAAAGGTTATTACATCATGTCTGACGATTGGTTTGATGAATATGTCTATGAAGTCTTCGTCAACAAGAAATATCTTGATCCTGAAGTTGTTGAGAAATACGAGAAGTCCACGATTGAAAAGCAATCTCCGTACAATACACTTTGGATTGAAATGAAATAAATGGTTGTCACCATTTGATAAATCCCATAGAAAAAAAGTAAATCAGGCAGAATAAAAGCTTCATCCAAAAGTTAAACGATACCCTGTAATTTTACACAATGACAGAAAACAAAACGCCATACAGTGAACTAACTAAGCAATAATATGAGAAGTTAGTTGCTGTATGACGTTTTTTCTGTTATCCGTTTTGTATGGGAGGACAACACCCGATGGAATTATTCTTTTGGCACATGAAAGATGAGGTTCATTTAGAAAACTGTCTTACTTTCAAGCAGCTCGAGAAAGAAATCAACAATTATAAGGACGATTACAATCAACTTAGATGCCAGTGGGATCTAAAGCAGATGACGCCATGCGAATACAGGGAATATCTTTTTCAACAGCCTAGGGAATCCAAAGTGCTGTGAGCGAAAAAAATTACCTTCTTGGAATAGTCCAAGAAGGTAACATCGAATTGTTGTGTGCCCTTTATTCAATGTGTCCTTGACAAAGGGTACAGATCACTTGACCTTTGTTTTCAACCTTATTATTTTGCAACGATAGAGACAATCTTATTTTTGACAACAATGACTTTTGCGATAGTCTTTCCTTCGAGATAAGGTTTGACTTTTTCATCGTGAAGAGCAAGCTCTTTGAGCTCATTTTCTCTTTCTGGTGTGCAATCTTTTTCCCACTCAATGGTTGTTCTGAGCTTTCCGTTCACTTGAACAGCATATGTGACAGGCTGCGCAGAGAGTTTCTTCTCATCACAGGTAGGCCAGTTTGTGTAGTCAATCAATCCTTCTTTCCCTAAGAGCGAATAGCATTCCTGAGCGACATGAGGACAGATCGGAGCTAAGAGTTTTGTCAATCCTTCTAGGATATCGACAGGAAGTTCTTTGGCTTTGTAAAGCTCATTGACTAAGACCATCATCTGAGAGATACCGGTGTTGAAGTGAAGGATTTCATAATCTGCGGTACACTTTTTGATGGTCGCATGATACACATAATCGAGTTCCGGATTATCGTGTTCTACATATTTAGTTTTAAATTCTTCGTCGCTATAGAGGCGGTAGACCTTATCTAAGAAGCGCTTTGCGCCTTTGGGGCCATCGTTGTTCCAGGGCATCGATTGATCGACAGGTCCTTTGAACATCTCATAAAGGCGGAGGCTGTCAGCGCCATATTCGTTAATGACATCATCGGGGCTTACCGTATTGCCTAAAGATTTTGACATTTTCTGACCATCAGATCCTAAGACCAATCCTTGGTGATAAAGTTTCTTAAAAGGTTCTGTCGAGGAGAAGATTCCCTCATCATGTAAGAATTTATGCCAGAAGCGAGCGTAGAGGAGGTGAAGGACAGCGTGTTCTGCACCGCCGACATAGACATCGACCGGTAGCCAGTGATCAAGGAGTTTCTTATCGCCGATGCAGTTTGGATTGTGGGGATCGATGTATCTTGCATAATACCAAGAAGATCCTGCCCATTGCGGCATGGTGTTGGTTTCTCTCTCTCCGTGTACTCCATCGATAGTAACATTGAGCCAGTCTTTTGCTTTCGAAAGCGGAGGCTTGCCATCTCCTGTAGGTTGATAATCATCCAATTCCGGTAAGCGGAGCGGAAGTTCTTCCTCCTTGACAGGCACAACTCTTCCGTCATCTAAATGAATCATCGGAATCGGTTCACCCCAATATCTTTGACGGGAGAAGAGCCAGTCTCTAAGCTTATAATTGACTTGATAATGACCGTGTTTGAGCTCGATCAATCTCTCCGTGATAGCCTTCTTTGCATCTTCATTATGAAGTCCGTTCGCAAAGTTAGAGTTGATGTGAATGCCATCCCCTTCATAAGCAGAAGCAGAGCAATCCCCCTCGATGACTTGGATCATCTCTAATCCGTGTTTCTTGGCAAATTCATAATCTCTTTGATCGTGAGTCGGAACGGCCATGACAGCGCCAGTTCCATAGCTTCCTAAGACATAATCACCGACAAAGATTGGAACCACCTTCGAATTGATCGGATTGATCGCATAAGCGCCTAAGAAGACACCGGTTTTCTCTTTGGTGGTATCTGTTCTCTCCATATCAGATTTTGCCTGGCAAGCTTTTTGATAAGCTTCCACAGCTTCTCTTTGCTCTTCGCTAACAATCTCTTTGACAAGCGGATGTTCAGGAGCTAAGACAACATAAGTGCAGCCGAAGAGAGTGTCAGCTCTGGTGGTAAAGACTTCAATTTGTCTCTCACTATCTTTCACATCAAACTGGCAGACAGTGCCTTTGCTTTTACCAATCCAGTTTTTCTGCATGGTCAACGTGGATTGAGGCCAGTCAAGTTCTTTTAATCCCTCTAAAAGCTTGTCTGCATAAGCAGTGATCTTTAAGACCCACTGTCTCATAGGGCGTTTTTCCACGGGGAATCCGCCTCTTTCACTCTTTCCATCGACAACTTCCTCATTCGCTAAAACAGTGCCTAAGGCAGGGCAGTAATTGACCGTGCGATAGTCCTCATATGCGAGGCCTTTTTCCTGAAGCTTGAGGAAAATCCACTGGGTCCACTTGTAATAATCAGGATCAGAAGTTTTCACTTCTCTATCCCAATCATAAGAAAAGCCTAAACGCTTTAATTGGACACGGAAATTATCAATATTCTGATCGGTATAAGGACCAGGGTTCTTGTTGTTTTTGATTGCGAATTGTTCAGCAGGTAAACCGAATGCATCATAGCCGATCGGATGGAGAACATTAAAACCCTGCATACGCTTCATTCTAGAAAGTGCATCGGTAGCTGTGTAACCTTCCACATGTCCGACATGTAAGCCGACTGCACTCGGGTAGGGGAACATGTCCATGACGAAGAACTTCGGCTTGGAAAAATCATTGCAATCAGTGCGATAAGTCTTGTTCTCTTCCCACACTTTTTGCCATTTGGTTTCTACTTCTTTAAAATCATAGCCCATAGGAATACCTCCAACAACTTCTCAATATTATAAGGATTTAGCATTATATTTTAAAGAGCAACAGACCTGAGAAAGGTCTGAAATACGCAAAAAAGGTTGCGATTTTCTACAAATTTCTCTTGAACCGACAATCATGATTTGGTAGAATAATCAACGCATGCGTAGCACGCAAGTAGTTATCTGTCCGATGACGCCAAATCAAGTAGCCTAGCTATCAAGGCGAACGACGTTCATCCGAGATAAATGGACTTACGCTCTTATCGTTATGCAAGTAACGGAAAGGAGAAATTTAGAATGTCACGTTACACTGGACCTGCCTGGAAAATCTCCAGAAGATTAGGTTATTCCATCTTAGGAACCGGCGAAGAGCTCGCCAAGAGAACCACTGTCCCTGGACAGCATGGTGATGCCCGTCAGAAGAAGAAAACTGAATACGGAACTCAGCTCACTGAGAAGCAGAAATTAAGATTCACTTATGGCCTCTCTGAGAAACAGTTCAGAAGATTCTTCCTCATCGCGAAGGCTGATAAGGAAAAGAGCACTGGCTTAGCCTTATTCCAGCTCCTCGAATCTCGTCTCGACAACCTTGTCTATCGTATGGGCTTTGCTAAGACCAGACGTCAAGCTCGTCAGCTTGTCAATCACGGCCACATCCTTGTCAACGGCAAGAAGATCGACATCCCCTCTTATATCACTCCTATCAACGCTGTCATCACTTTCAAAGAAGCCAGCAACAACCTTAAGATCGTCCGTGAGAACATCGATGCAAAACCGGCTATCCCCGGCTATGTCACTGTCGACTTCAACAAATTAGAGGGTACCTATGTCCGTCTTCCGGAAAGAAGCGAACTCACCTCTGAGATCGACGAAGCTCAGGTCATCGAATTCTACAACAGAAAACTCTAATCGTCTTACACTGGCTCTTCGGAGCCAGTTACATGGCGGATATGGTGAAGGGGTTAACACTAGCGGCTGTGAACCGCTCATTCGTGGGTTCAAGTCCCACTATCCGCCCCATCGAGAAAGCAAAGGTTTGATACTAGAAAATGGTGTCAAACCTTTTTCTATACTTAGATCAGGATATTTCTATCTAGATTCATACCATGAGGAACACCCTAGGGTGTTCACGACTAACATTCGTTATAGAATAATGTCACTAGCATGGATGGAGAC